>NZ_JAKKRN010000040.1:0-43890 GCF_025654245.1 Shewanella sp. SM29 | reverse complement strand
CATCGGTCCATCCCAATCAACTGAGTTTTCGGGATGCGGCGAGTTATATCATCTTCAAGTTGACACAACTGTCATCACAAACACCGGGGAATGTCCCGAGAGACGTATTGGATATAGAACGAAATGCACGGCAATTTAAGCTGGATGGTAAACGGGAAAGGGCATATCCACGAGTTCTTAAAATGAGCAAAAACAAGTTCCCGGTTAGACCAAAGAAAAATGCCGTTCACTCTTAAGTGAACGGCATTAGGCCTTGACGGCCTTCTTTTTTATTTTCTGCTACAAATCAATTGCGACGCAGAGCTTGAGTTGCTGTTGATTAAATTTGTGATGAATTAAAATGGTTATTGGTACATAGGACCAAAGCCTAAGCTCCATAAAATGACACTAGTTGCCATTAGCCCCACCAAGAGTACTAAGCCTGCAGTCACCATAGAGCTGGCGTAGATAAAACCTTTCTCTTCAGGGATATTCATAATGATAGGCACCCCCGCGTACAGTAAATACACTGAGTAGGCTAAACCAATCAACCCCACTATCATGATAAACCATAGCACTGGATATAATGCGGCTAAACCGACCATAAACAATGGGGTTGCAGTGTAGGACGCGAGCTCTAATGCTTGGGTGTAAGTTGGGTTAGCATCGAAGGTTTTTGCCATCCAATAGGCTAAATAGGCAAGGGCGAATACACCTGCAATCAGGCCTAAATACATGCCTGCGGACATAAACAGGGCGCTTTGTGGTGTAAGGTAAATAGGATCGCCAGCGCCAGGATTCCAGCCAATGTAAGCTGTAGCTATATAGCTGCACACCGCCGGAATTAAGGCGATAAGTACTACATGGCTCAAGCTACTTTTCAGTGCCTCATGGTTTTTTTCAATTGTTTGCCACTCTTGTTTTGGATGAGTGTATAGCCCCATTAAGTGATTCAGTATCATTATAATTATCCTTGTTCAGCATTGATGAATGGCTCGCCAAACGTCAGACGAGCTGATAACAGCTCTACAATCGAGGTTAAAATGGTGTCCTGTCTCTTTATCCATCGATTGGTTACACATAGAGAAGTGAGAGGCTGTGTGATCAGGATCTCAGTTCTTTAGAGTGTAGATTATTTATTGAACAAAAAGTTCAGCGCGTCAAGTTTACTTAAGCCTAATGCTATAGCTTATGAGTAAATATGCGTAAAATAGTGCGATATTCAGAATGATATTGAGTGAGTCCATGCTGCAACTTCTTGCCCCCATCCACGCATTTCTTCACTGTGAAACACCGCAAACTTGGATTGATGTCGCGATAAAATCAGATTCCTTGGATGAGTTGCTGATCGACCATTGTAACTGTGAGTTAAAAGCCGCTCAGACAGCGATTTTTTTGCTACGAAAATATGCGTTAGATAAAGACAGTGGTCGAACCCTGTTGGCGTGGGCTAAACCCTATGAAGAGTTTATTTATTCGCAAGAACATGATGTGGAAAGTTTTTTAGCCCGTGATGTGAAAAAGAATGAGTTGGTAACTGACCTTATACCTAAGCCCAACTTTAAGTTTGCTGCGAATTTAGTTTCACCTTTAATCCGCTTGATTAAAGAAGAGTTTCATCATTTTGAACAAGTATTGGATTTAATGCACAAGCGCAGTATTGATTACCGCAATATTCGCGCGGGGCGTTATGCCAAGGGCATGATGAGTCATGTGACAACCCATGAGAAAGATATTTTGCGGGATAAGTTGATTGTAGGGGCATATATTGAGGCTCGCTCGTGCGAGCGCTTCGCTAAACTCGCGCCTTATTTAGACGGTGAGCTGAGTAAGTTTTATGTGTCACTGCTGCGCTCTGAAGCGCGACATTATCAAGATTATCTTGCGTTAGCTCAGTTGGTTTCACCTGAGGATATTAGCGAGCGAGTGAAGTACTTTGGCGAGTTAGAAGCTGAGTTGATTTTAGCGCAGGATGATGAGTTTCGTTTCCACAGTGGGTCGCCTCTATTAAATTAATTTGAACGGCTTTGCTTCCCCAAACGAGTAGAGTTAAGTCCATACAGCTGAAAAGATTAACGGTTCTAACAAACCGTTAATCACAGTATTTTCAAGCTATTAAAACTAAAAATTTAAGCCATTTAAGCTTAAGTAACGCTAAATGAGGCTTACTTAAGCCAATGCCTTTAGGTCATCGTCGGGTCGAAGGGTAAGGACTGTAAATTGATCCCTTCGGCGCTCACACTGAGCACACTGCCTTGTTCATACCAATCGCCAACCACTATACGCTTACAGCCATTGGCAAGTTGATGAATGGCCGGTCTGTGGGTATGTCCGTGGATCATATGCTTAGTGTGTGTCTTGGCAAATAACACATCGACCGCATTGGGCTCTACATCCATGATAGTGTAGCTCTTTTGCTTATTGCTGTTCTTGCTCTTGCTGCGAATTTTATCAGCAATGCCCTGACGGGTTTTCTTGGATAAACAACCGTACAGCCAACGAGACAGCGATAAACTGCGCAGTTTTCGAAAGCGTTGGTAGGCCTTATCTAAAGTACATAAGCTGTCGCCGTGTAAAATTACAGTGTCGACACCGTATAAATTGAGGCGAGTGACTTCGGGTAAAATTTGCATGCCTGCGGCGCGCGCAAATTGTTTGCCTAGCATGAAGTCACGGTTGCCATGGATAAAATACACGGGCAACTTTTGTGATACTTGCTTGAGTTTTTCGGCGATGTCGAGGGCAAAAGGCAAGGCAATATCATCACCAACCCAGACTTCAAACAAATCGCCTAGGATATAAAGGGCGTCGGCATCATCGAGTTCAGTGTCGAGAAAGCGAGTGAACGCTTGGGTGATATCAAGGCGATCTGCACTCAGGTGCAGATCGCCTATAAATAGAGTTCGCATTCGCCGTATTATGCCGCGACGCTGACTTTTTCAATCACAATGGCTTCTAATGGCACATCTTGATGCATACCACGGTTACCAGTGCTAACAGCTTTAATTTTTTCGATAATGTCCATGCCTTCAACGATTTCGCCGAATACGCAGTAGCCCCAGCCCTGTGAGGTTTCTGATTTAAAATCGAGGAAAGTGTTGTCGTTCACGTTAATGAAGAATTGCGCAGTAGCTGAATGTGGATCTGAGGTACGCGCCATAGCGACAGTACCAGTACGGTTTGATAAACCGTTATTGGCTTCGTTCTTCACTGGCTCGTTACAACGCTTTTGGCTCATGTCTTCGTTGAAGCCACCACCTTGGATCATGAAACCGTCAATCACACGGTGGAAGATAGTGCCTTCGAAGAAACCTTCGTCAACATATTTCATGAAGTTTGCTACTGTTAACGGTGCTTTTTCAGCGTTCAGTTGCAGTTTAATGTCGCCCAAATTAGTGTGTAATGTGATCATGTTTTCATACTCTGTGTAAATAGTGGCGCGATTCTAACTTATCTCGGATTGCGCGCAAAGTGCAGTATTCAAAACCTGTCAGGCCGTGATAGACTGACTCCTTGATTTTACACCTGAATGTATCATTGAAGAGAATATCGATGTTGAAGATTTACAACAGTATTACCCGCCAAAAACAGGAATTTAAGCCAATTAATCCCGGGAAAATTGGGATGTACGTGTGTGGTGTGACCATATACGATCTCTGTCATATTGGTCATGGCCGTACTTTTGTTTCTTTCGACATGATAGTGCGCTACCTGCGTTACGCGGGTTATGAAGTGAATTTTCAGCGCAATATTACGGATGTTGATGACAAAATCATCAAGCGCGCTAACGAGAATAACGAAAGCTGTGAAGCCTTAACCGAGCGTCTTATTGGTGAAATGCACCAAGACTTCGATGCCTTAAATATGTTGCGCCCCGATTTTGAACCGCGCGCGACCCTTCACATTGCTGAAATCATCGACATGGTTGAGTTATTACTCGCCCGTGGTCATGCCTATGTGGCGAGCGATGGTGATGTGCTTTTCAGCGTGGCCTCATATCCTGATTATGGCCGTTTATCGGGCCAGAATTTAGATCAACTGCAAGCCGGTGCTCGGGTTGAAGTGGACGAAACCAAGCAAAATCCAATGGATTTTGTGTTGTGGAAAATGTCTAAACCTGGCGAACCAACGTGGGAATCTCCATGGGGACCGGGTCGTCCTGGCTGGCATATCGAATGTTCGGCCATGAACAGCAAACATTTAGGTTTGCATTTTGATATCCATGGCGGCGGCTCTGACTTACAGTTCCCACATCATGAGAATGAAATCGCCCAGTCTTGCTGTGCCCATGACACACCATACGTCAACTATTGGATGCACACTGGCATGGTGATGGTTGACCGTGAAAAGATGTCTAAGTCCTTAGGCAACTTCTTCACCATTCGAGATGTGCTTGGTCACTATGATGCTGAAACTGTGCGTTATTTCTTATTATCTGGCCATTATCGTAGCCAACTGAATTATTCAGAAGATAACTTGAAACAAGCGCGCTCAGCCTTAGAGCGTTTGTATACGGCGATTAAAGATGTCGACTTAACTGTCGTTGCGGCGCCTGCAGAAGAGTTTCTTGCCAAGTTTAAAGCGGCGATGGATGATGACTTTAATACACCTGAAGCCTATTCAGTACTTTTTGACATGGTGCGTGAGATCAATCGTTTAAAACTGACCGATATGGCACAGGCATCTGCGTTAGCGGTCACCTTGAAGCAATTAGCGGATGTGTTAGGTCTATTAAGCCAAGAGCCAGAGGCCTTCTTTCAAGGCGGCGGTAGTGACGATGAAGTGGCCGAAATCGAAGCCTTAATTGTTGAGCGTAACCGTGCTCGTACCGAAAAGGATTGGGCTGCTGCGGATGTGGCGCGTAATCGTTTAGATATTTTGGGCGTTGTGCTTGAAGATGGTCCAAGTGGCACCACTTGGCGTAAGAAATAAGTTTATTCGCTATATTTTTAATTCAAGAAAACCTTCAGTAAATAAAAAAACCTGCATTATGCAGGTTTTTTTATGCTTGCGAGAACCTAGAACCTAGAACCTAGAACCTAGAACCTAGAACCTAGAACCTAGTCATGATACTGCTCGGCGGCATATAAGGTGTTTTCTAATAGGCTTGCAATTGTCATCGGGCCAACACCGCCGGGGACTGGAGTGATAAAGCTGGCATTTTGCGCTGCAATGTCATATTGCACATCGCCGACTAAGGTGCCGTTATCTAAACGGTTAATTCCCACATCTATTACAATCGCGCCGGGCTTGATCCACTCACCAGGAATAAAGCCAGGTTTACCCACCGCAACGACCACGAGATCTGCCTGACGAATTTTCTGTTCGAGATTCTTAGTGAAGCGGTGGCAAGTAGTGGTGGTGCAGCCAGCCAGCAGCAACTCTAAGGTCATTGGGCGGCCGACAATATTGGATGCGCCAACCACAACAGCATCTAAACCATAGGTATCAACGCCGGTGGATTTGATGAGTGTCATTATGCCCATTGGGGTACAAGAGCGTAGCACCGGAATACGCTGGGCTAAACGGCCGACGTTGTACGGGTGAAATCCATCGACGTCTTTATCTGGGCGGATACGCTCGATGACTTTTGAGTCTTCGATATGCGCGGGTAATGGCAGTTGCACTAAGATGCCATCAATTGTCGGATCATCATTAAGACTATCAATCAGGTTGAGTAATTCATCTTCAGTGCAGTTTGTTTCTAAATCGTATGAACGAGAAAGAAATCCAACTTCTTCACAAGCCTTACGTTTACTGCCAACATAAACTTGTGATGCCGGATCGGCTCCCACTAATATTACGGCTAAACCCGGTACGCGTTGTCCAGCCTCTTTGCGGGCGGTGACTTTTTCGCTGAGCTTAGTGCGGATGGATTGAGCAATCGCCTTGCCGTCGATTATTTGGGCTGTCATGGGTGTAGGATATCCTTTATATGGGCGATGGTGAAAACAGTAGTTAACACAGAGATTGGCAATCGTGGCTATTTTAACAGGGCACTGCTACTGTGTCATGGTTAAAGCCGTTGCCAAGTGGATAAAAAAACCAGATTAGCCTGATAATTCAGCACCTAGAGTCGAACGATAAAAAAATCGTTGACGGGTGTAAAGTGAGGGGATAAGATGCGCTCCGTTCTCAGGCAGATGTGTTCATCTTGCGCTGAAACTGTCATGTAAGACCTTCGGTGATTAGCGTAGTCCGATAGTGCATCCAGATTTTGGATGAGAACGGACCAGAGGAAACCCTCTGAGTTAGTGCCAAATAATGTAAGACCTTCGGTGATTAGCGCAGTCCGATAGTGCATCCAGATTTTGGATGAGAGCGGACCAGAGGGAACCCTCTGAGTTGATACCAAGTAAAATGTAAGACCTTCGGTGATTAGCGCAGTCCGGTAGCGCATCTGGTTTGGGACCAGAGGGTCAGAGGTTCGAATCCTCTATCACCGACCACTTTATTGTCGTTTGCTTCAATGAATTCAAAAATAATTTGAACTCAAATAGGCGAATGATAGGGTTAGCATAAATGCTTTCCAAATCGGTTAGGATACAGAAAATTCTGTAAACCATGCGCCCGTAGCTCAGTTGGATAGAGCACCCGCCTTCTAAGCGGGTGGTCGCAGGTTCGAATCCTGCCGGGCGTACCAGTTTCAGTGGTGATTGTAGCTCAGTTGGTAGAGTCCCGGATTGTGATTCCGGTTGTCGTGGGTTCGAGCCCCATCAGTCACCCCATTTTTAGTACTTTGAGTACAAATTAAAAAAAGCGACCTTGTGTCGCTTTTTTTATACCCCAGATTCGGCTGTTGAGGCTCGACTCTGCAGAAAACGGTGGCTATAATGTCGCGTCTTGATAGATATCAACTATGAGCGACCTGTGCCTAAAGCCAGTTGTGGTGGGCATTGTAGTCAAATTTAATGATCAAGAAACGAATACCTGAATAGTTGATGAATCGGCTATTACAAAGGACGTTAGACAAATTTCGAGGTAAAACAATGCAAGTTTCTGTTGAAGCAACCCAAGGCCTAGAGCGTCGCCTGACCATTTCTGTTCCTGCTGAACAAATTGAAAAGCTGGTTAAAGACAGTTTACAACGTGAAGCTAAGCGTGCTCGTATCCCAGGTTTCCGTCCTGGTAAAGTGCCTGTTACTGTTATAAACAAACGTTACGGCGCAGCGATTCGTCAAGACATCATGGGTGAAGTGATGCAACGTAACTTCATCGAAGCAATTATTGCTGAGAAGTTAAACCCAGCGGGTGCACCGACTTTTGTTCCTGGTTCTACTGATGGCGAAAAATTCGAATTTATCGCTACCTTTGAAATCTATCCAGAAGTTGAGCTGAAAGGCTTAGATGCAATCGAAGTAGAACAGCCAAAAGCTGAAGTGACTGACGCTGACGTTGACACTATGATTGAAACCTTACGTAAACAACACGCGACTTTCGCTGCTGTTGAGCGTGAAGCTGCTGATGGCGACAAAGTGAAAATGAACTTTGTTGGCTCAGTTGACGGTGAAGAATTTGAAGGCGGCAAAGCTGATGATTTCGAACTGCAATTAGGTAGCGGTCGTATGATCCCTGGTTTTGAAGCAGGTATCTTAGGTCACAAAGCGGGCGAAGAATTTATTATCGACGTGAACTTCCCTGAAGAATATCACGCTGAAAACCTGAAAGGTAAAGCGGCTAAGTTTGCGATTACGCTGACTGAAGTGCAAGCGGCTAACCTGCCAGAAGTAAACGATGAGTTTGCTGCTTTGTTCGGTATCAGTGAAGGTGGCTTAGAAGCCCTTAAAACTGAAATCCGTAAAAACATGAACCGTGAACTTGAGCAAGCGTTAAAAGCTAACGTAAAAGAGCAAGTGATCAATGGTCTGTTAGCTAACAACGATATCACTTTGCCAAAAGCATTGATCGATGGCGAAGTTAACGTTCTGCGTCAACAAGCCATGCAACGTTTTGGCGGCCAATCGGCTAACATGCCAGAACTGCCAGCTGAATTGTTCACTGAACAAGCTGCACGTCGTGTTAAAATCGGTCTGCTATTAGGCGAAGTCATCAAGACGAACGAACTGAAAGCGGAAGATGAACGCGTACAAGGCTTGATCGCTTCTATGGCTTCAGCCTACGAAGATCCAAGTGAAGTAGTTGCTTATTACAACAGCAACAAAGAGCTGATGCAAAACATGCGCAACGTTGCTTTAGAAGAGCAAGCGGTTGAAGCACTGTTGAAATCTGCCAAAGTGACCGAAAAACAAGTCGCTTTTGAAGAATTTATGAACAAGGCTACCGGTCGCGCATAAGCTAAGCTTGACTTGATTAGCTGTTCGCCATTTATAATGGCTCGTATGAGGCTCCTCATGCGAGCCATTTTTATTTAGGGAAGTGAATAATGCATAATGCGTCAGACATACAAAGTGCTTTAGTGCCTATGGTGATCGAACAGACTGCTAAGGGTGAACGCTCATACGATATTTATTCTCGTTTGTTGAAAGAGCGGATTATCTTTTTGGTAGGCCAAGTTGAAGAACACATGGCGAACCTTATCGTGGCGCAATTATTATTCTTAGAATCAGAAAGCCCAGATAAAGATATCTTTTTATACATTAACTCCCCAGGTGGCTCTGTCACCGCAGGCATGGCGATTTATGATACCATGCAGTTTATCAAACCGAATGTTAGCACTGTCTGTATCGGCCAAGCCGCCAGTATGGGCGCTTTCTTGTTAGCCGGTGGTGAGAAGGGTAAGCGTCACTGTTTACCAAACTCTCGCGTGATGATCCATCAACCGCTGGGTGGTTTCCAAGGTCAAGCATCAGATATTGCTATTCATGCCAAAGAAATCTTAGGCATTAAAAATAAGCTTAACCTAATGCTCGCTGAACACACAGGTCAACCGCTCGAAGTGATTGAACGCGATACCGATCGTGACAACTTCATGAGTGCAACTCAAGCCGTCGAATATGGCTTAGTTGACTCTGTGATGACGAAACGCGGCTGATTTTTGCTTTTGACTGAGCTATGCTTTGTAAAAGTTAAGCAAATTTAAGACAGGCAGTAGAGCAGATTGCAAATGAGGTAATTAATGGGCGACAACAAAAATAATGGTGACAGTGGTAAATTGCTGTACTGCTCTTTTTGCGGAAAGAGCCAGCATGAAGTCAGAAAACTCATTGCTGGCCCATCAGTGTATGTATGCGACGAATGTGTTGAGTTATGTAACGACATCATTCGTGAAGAGATTAAAGAAATCTCTCCAAAGCGTGATAGCGATAAATTACCGACACCACATGAGTTGCGTGCACATTTAGACGATTATGTTATTGGCCAAGACAGAGCGAAAAAAGTGCTTTCTGTGGCAGTGTATAACCACTATAAGCGTTTAAAAAATGCATCGCCTAAAGATGGTATCGAGCTGGGCAAGAGTAATATTTTGCTTATCGGTCCAACGGGTAGCGGTAAAACCCTACTGGCTGAAACCCTTGCGCGCTCACTCAATGTGCCTTTCACTATGGCAGATGCTACTACGCTGACTGAAGCGGGTTATGTGGGTGAAGACGTTGAAAACATCATTCAAAAGTTGCTGCAAAAGTGCGACTACGATGTTGAGAAGGCGCAGCGTGGTATCGTTTATATCGATGAAATCGATAAAATTAGCCGTAAGTCAGACAATCCATCAATCACCCGTGACGTATCGGGTGAGGGTGTACAGCAAGCACTGCTTAAGCTGATTGAAGGTACTGTTGCCGCGGTTCCACCACAAGGTGGCCGTAAGCATCCACAGCAAGAATTCTTACAAGTCGATACTTCTAAGATCCTGTTTATCTGTGGTGGTGCGTTTGCAGGGCTTGAGAAAGTGATTGAGCAACGTGCGCACGTTGGCTCGGGTATTGGTTTTGGTGCACAGGTGAAAGGCGAGAAAGAGAAAGCGACGATCTCTGAAACGTTATCACAAGTAGAACCTGGCGATTTAGTCAAATACGGTTTAATCCCTGAGTTTATTGGTCGTCTGCCAGTGGTTGCGACTCTGACTGAGCTGGATGAAGAAGCTTTAGTACAAATTCTATCTCAACCTAAAAATGCCCTAACTAAGCAATACAGTGCGTTATTTGAGATGGAAGGGGTTGAGCTTGAGTTCCGCGAAGATGCGCTTAAAGCGATTGCTCACAAAGCCATGTCTCGCAAGACTGGTGCCCGTGGCCTACGCTCCATCGTTGAAAGTATTCTGCTGGATACTATGTACGATATCCCATCCGTTGACGGTGTGGTGAAGGCCGTTGTGGATGAATCAGTCGTGAAAGGGGAATCTGCCCCAATCTTGATTTACGAGCACAATGAGGCCCAAGTGGCATCAGGCGAACAATAATTGTACTGATCGCTAATAAACTGAAAAACAAGGAGTCCAATGGACTCCTTTTTTCGTATTAGCCATTGAAACTCCATAAAGCGTCCCAATATACTCCAGTATTAATCCATTTCACCAAAACGGAATCGAGCTATGACCCAAGAGCGTGAAGCGCATATCGAACTCCCCGTGCTGCCACTGCGAGATGTGGTGGTCTATCCCCATATGGTAATTCCGTTATTTGTCGGACGAGAAAAATCTATTCGATGTCTCGAAACGGCAATGGCGCAGGATAAGCAAATTATTTTAGTGGCGCAGCGTGATGCCGAGCTCGATGAACCATCAAAAGATGACATCTTCGAAGTGGGTACGGTTGCCTCTATTTTACAGTTACTTAAGCTGCCAGACGGTACAGTCAAAGTGCTGGTTGAAGGCGGTCGTCGCGCCCGTATTACCCGTTATACCCAAGAAACAGAATTTTTTGTGGCTAAGGCAGAGTATCTGGAATCAGAGCCGCTGGAAGACAAAGAAGAAGAAGTGTTAGTGCGCAGTGCTATTGGTCAGTTTGAAGGTTATATCAAGTTGAACAAAAAGATCCCGCCAGAAGTCTTGACCTCTTTATCGGGTATCGATGAAGCGGCGCGTCTGGCCGATACTATGGCCGCACACATGCCACTTAAGCTTGAAGATAAGCAATCTGTGCTTGAGATGGTCAACGTCGGCGAACGTCTGGAATATCTAATGGCGATGATGGAATCGGAGATTGACCTATTACAGGTTGAGAAACGTATCCGGACTCGCGTTAAAAAACAGATGGAAAAGAGTCAGCGTGAGTACTATCTGAACGAACAGATGAAAGCCATCCAGAAAGAACTGGGTGACCTAGATGAAGGCCATGACGAATTTGAAGCCTTAAATCGTAAGATTGAAGAGGCTAACATGCCCGCTGAGGCGAAAGAGAAAGCCCTCGCCGAGCTTAACAAGTTACGCATGATGTCACCAATGTCGGCTGAAGCGACGGTTGTTCGCAGTTATGTCGATTGGATGACAGCGGTGCCTTGGAGCCAGCGCTCTAAAATCAAACGTGATTTAGCCAAAGCCCAAGAAGTACTCGACACCGATCATTTTGGTCTTGAAAAAGTCAAAGAACGTATCTTGGAATATTTGGCAGTCCAAAGCCGAGTGCGTCAGCTTAAAGGGCCAATCCTGTGTTTAGTGGGGCCACCAGGTGTGGGTAAAACCTCGCTAGGTCAATCGATCGCTAAGGCGACCGGTCGTAAGTATGTGCGTGTTGCCCTCGGTGGCGTGCGTGATGAAGCGGAAATCCGTGGTCATCGCCGTACTTACATTGGGTCTATGCCGGGTAAAGTCATTCAAAAGATGGCTAAAGTCGGCGTGAAAAACCCGTTATTCTTGCTCGATGAAATCGACAAGATGAGTTCTGATATGCGCGGCGATCCGGCTTCTGCTTTATTAGAAGTGTTAGATCCTGAGCAAAATGCGACCTTTAACGATCATTACCTCGAAGTCGATTACGACCTATCCGATGTGATGTTTGTTGCAACGTCAAACTCTATGGATATTCCTGGGCCACTTCTTGACCGTATGGAAGTCATTCGTTTGTCGGGTTACACCGAAGACGAGAAGCTGAATATTGCTAAGCAACATTTGCTGAATAAGCAAATTGAGCGCAATGGTTTAAAAGCCACTGAAATTAAAGTAGATGATAGTGCTATCGTTGGCATTATCCGTTATTACACCCGTGAAGCGGGTGTGCGTTCACTCGAGCGTGAATTGTCTAAGATTTGCCGTAAAGTCGTGAAAATGATTTTGCTCGATAAGTCTGTCAAGTCTGTGACTGTCAACCAAGAGAATCTTAAGTCTTTCCTTGGTGTGCAGCGCTTTGATTACGGCAAAGCCGAGTCTAAGAACCAAATCGGTCAAGTGACTGGCTTAGCGTGGACTCAAGTGGGCGGTGACTTACTGACGATTGAAGCAACCTCAGTGCCAGGTAAAGGGAAGTTAACCTATACCGGTTCCCTTGGCGACGTGATGCAAGAGTCGATTCAAGCAGCGATGACAGTTGTTCGCGCCCGTGCGGAACAATTAGGTATCAATGCTGATTTCTACGAGAAGCGTGATATCCACGTGCATGTGCCAGAAGGTGCGACACCCAAAGATGGTCCATCTGCAGGTGCGGCAATGTGTACCGCGTTAGTATCAAGCTTAACGGGTAACCCCGTGCGTGCTGATGTGGCCATGACAGGTGAAATAACCTTACGTGGTGAAGTGTTACCTATCGGTGGTTTGAAAGAAAAACTGCTAGCAGCTCACCGCGGCGGCATAAAATTGGTGCTTATTCCAAAAGAAAATGAGCGCGATTTGGAAGAAATTCCTGCCAATGTAATTGCCGATTTAGAAATTCGTCCCGTGCGTTGGGTCGATGAAGTGTTAAAACTGGCACTAGAAAGGCCGGTGGAAGGCTTCGAAGTGGTTAAAAACTTGGCATAACGCAAGAAATTGCGCTATCACGTTAAAAAAAATGAAAAAAGGGGCTTAACAAAGCGCAGACCTGTGGTAGCCTAGGTCTGTGGAGAGCCAGCTGCTCCAAGCCCTTGGCGCAACTGGCTTTGAGCTGTATCCAGTTTTAATTCTTTGGTTTTCGAACTCAGCTTGAACTTTGAATTCAAGCTTGTTATAAAAGCCTCCGCAGACCGCTCTAGAGACGGATTTGGTTGCGGCGCAAAAAAATTACATTCAAGGGGATGACATGAACAAATCTGAACTAATCGAGAAAATCGCATCTGGTGCTGACATTTCTAAAGCCGCTGCTGGCCGAGCACTGGATTCTTTTATCGCTGCTGTGACCGAAGGTCTGAAAGAAGGTGATAAAATTTCTCTTGTTGGTTTTGGTACTTTTGAAGTGCGTGAACGCGCTGAGCGTACTGGTCGCAACCCACAAACGGGTGAAGAAATCAAAATCGCAGCAGCTAAAATTCCTGCATTCAAAGCTGGTAAAGCACTGAAAGACGCTGTTAATTAATAATTAATATCGTAGCCTTTGTAAGGCGTTCGTAATGACAAGCACTGTTTATCAGTGCTTTTTACGAATTGAAAGTAATGGAATATGAAGCTTAATTTCTACCATTACTCGGGGTTTTAGAATTTACCAGTGGTAGCGTCTGAATATTCCCCATAAATTACAGAAAGGCGCATCTCAACCTGATGCGCCTTTTTATTTTGTTAATCGCAACAAGCGAGAAATCTGATGTTAGAAAAGATCCGCGATGGTTCGCAAGGCGTGATTGCTAAAGGCATTCTCGTACTTGTGATTTTATCTTTTGCATTTGCAGGAGTCAGTAGTTACTTAGGTTCAACAACTGATGTGCCTGCGGCAGAAGTGAACGGTGACAAGATCACTAAAGCCGAGCTAGAGCAGGCGTACCAGAGCGAGCGCTCTCGCATGGAGCAACAGCTAGGTGAAATGTTTGCTGCGTTATCTGCTGACGAAAAATACTTACAAAGCATTAAGCAGAGCGTATTAGAACGCTTAGTGGCTGACAAGTTGATAGATCAAGCTGCTAAGGCTATGGGTCTACGTGTATCTGACGAGCAAATTGTTGCTGCAATGAGAGCTGAACCGGCATTTCAAACTGATGGTAAATTTGATAACGATCGTTATCAGGCGATTCTGCGTCAGTTAGGTTATCAGCCACAGACTTTCAGAGACATGATGCGTGTCGATATGACCCGTCGTCAGTTAACTGCGGCCCTTGTGGGTACTGAATTCGTGTTACCTGGCGAAGCTAAGCAATTGGCTGAGTTACAAGGCCAAACCCGTGATGTGCGCTATGTTATTGTCGATTCTGCACCATTCTTAGCGACAGCGGTTGTGACTGACGAGCAAGTGAAAAACTATTACGACGCAAACCAAGGGCAGTTTATGAGTCCTGAGATGGTGAGCTTAGAATATGTTGAACTGAATGCTGCTGATTTTGCTAAAAATAATCCAGTTTCTGATGAAGAAGCACAAACGTATTACGAAGAACATAAAGCACAATATGTTTCTAACGAGAAGCGTCTTGCCGCGCATATTTTGGTTATGCCAGGTAATGATGAAGCTGCAGCAAAAGCAAAGGCTGAAGATCTCGCTAAGCAATTAGATAGCGGTGCCGATTTTGCTGATCTGGCTAAAGCTAACTCTGATGATACTTTGAGTGCAGAGCAGGGCGGTAAACTGGATTGGTTTGAACCTGGTGTTATGGACCCCGCATTTGATGCCGCTTTATTTGCATTAAATAAAGGCCAACATTCTGCGGTGGTTAAAACAGACTTTGGTTTCCACATTATCAAGCTATTAGATGTGCAATCTGGCGCGACTGTACCTTTTGCTGATGTGAAAGCTAAGATAGTGGCTCAATTGCAAGATAAGAAAGCGGTTGACCAGTTCTATAGCTTACAAAGTAAATTAGCGGATACCAGCTATGAAGTGCCAGATACACTATCTGAAACCGCAAAAGCTGTTGGCGTTGATGTTAAGACTACAGCACTGTTTTCTCGCGATAATGCACCTGCTGAGCTAAACAAGCCTGACTTAGTTAAAGCAGCCTTCTCTGAAACTGTGATGCTGAAAGGTTTAAACAGTGAAGTGATTGAGCTTGAACCTAACCATGTGGTTGTTATCCGAGCGAAAGAACATCACGATGCGGGTACTTTGGCCTTAGCTGAAGTGAAAGCCAACATCACTGAGCGCTTGAAGCAAGATCAAGCAAACGAAGCCGCCCGTGCAAAAGCACAGGAACTGATGGCACAAGTTAAAGCGGGTGCAACTGATCTTGGTTTAGTGTCTAAAGCGAAACTAGGCCGTGGTGCGCAAGACGTTGATGCTGCGATTGTAGGCAAAGCGTTCCAAATGCCAACACCAAGTACAACTCCTGTTGTTGATACCGTTGGTTTAGCAAACGGTTATGCTGTGGTTGCACTGGATAAAGTCAACGCAGCAGAAGGTGTGAGTGATGAGCTAGTTAATGCACTTAAACAACGTCTGAACGCACAATACAGTGAAGCAGACTACCGTGGTTTGATCGATTCGCTTAAAGCCAATGCCAAGGTGCTTTATCCTGTAGAAGAATAATTTCAGTGAGGATAGTGAGTTATTAAATTTACTATCCGACTGATTAAATAGAAAAGGCCAAGTGAGTTCACTTGGCCTTTTTGTTTTTTTAATTCGATAAAGTTTACCAATGAAGTTCGAAGGATATCCGCTATAGCAACACTGTCAGACTCCATATTCCATAACTTCAATCGCCACGTTACTGAGTTGAATGGTTAATCATCAACGCCAATCATTACGCTGCTGGCTTTGATGAGGGCATAAGCCGAATCACCCACTTTGAGCCCTAGGCGCTCACAGGAAGCTTTAGTCACCACAGAGGTCAGTACGACACCGGGTGCAAGTTCTATTGTCACTTCATTGTTTACAGCGCCCATTTCTATGGATTTGATTGTACCGCTGAGGGTGTTTCTTGCGCTAATTTTCATTGATTTTCCTTATTGAGGGATTATTAGGGGTCAACTGCAGCTAGTGTAGCGCATCTTAATCTGGGAGTTATAAATAAAAACGCCACTAAAAAGTGGCGTTTAACGTTTGTGATAAGCAGTGATTCGCTATCGAGTCGATTAGAGTCGATTAGAGTTCGATAACGTCAAACTCAACGTATGGGTTAACGTCGGCATCGTAATCAATACCTTCGATACCAAAACCAAATAACTTAATAAATTCAGCTTTGTATTCACGGTAATCAGTCAATTCTGATAAGTTTTCTGTGGTCACTTGTGGCCACAAATTACGGCAGTGTTGCTGAATATCTTCACGCAGTTCCCAGTCATCTAAACGTAAGCGATTATCACTGTCGGTCTCAGGTTTTGCACCATCGGCACGGAATAGACGCTCACTGAATAAGCGATAGATTTGCTCCATACAACCTTCATGGAGACCTTCCTGACGCATTTTCTTGAATACCATAGCGATATATAAAGGCATGACAGGAATGGCCGAACTCGCTTGAGTCACAACGCTCTTTAGCACTGCAACATTTGCGCTGCCGCCAGTGGCTGACAGTTGTTCATTTAACGCTTTTGCTGCGCGGTCCAGATCCATCTTGGCCTTGCCAAGGGCGCCGTGCCAGTAAATTGGCCACGTCAGTTCAGTACCGATATAGCTATAGGCTACGGTTTTGCAGTTATCCGCTAATACACCGGCTTCAGATAAGGCTTTAATCCACAGTTCCCAATCTTCGCCGCCCATAACGGTGACAGTATCAGCAATTTCTTGCTCAGTTGCTGGCTCAACGGTGGCTTCAATGATGCAGTCTTTATTGGTATCAACGGCAGTCGCTGTGTAAGTTTCGCCAATGGGTTTTAAAGCTGATCGGATAAGCTCACCTGAATCAGGGAGTTTGCGCACTGGTGATGCCAGTGAGTAAACAACCATGTCAATTTCACCAAGATCTTGCTTGATAAGCTCGATGACTTTTTGTTTAGCTTCATGGCTAAAGGCATCGCCGTTAATGCTTTTAGAATATAAACCTTCCGCTTTAGCAAATTTGTCGAAAGCGGCAGAGTTGTACCAACCTGCAGTACCTGGTTTCGCTTCAGTACCTGGCTTTTCGAAGAACACGCCAATCGTTGCGGCATCGCTACCAAAAGCGGCTGCGATACGTGAAGACAGACCATAGCCACTTGATGAACCGACTACTAATACCTTTTTCGGGCCGTTAGCGATCTTGCCTTTTGCTTTAGTTAAGGTGATTTGTTCTTGAACGTTTACTTCACAACCGACAGGGTGTGTAGTGGTACAAATGAATCCACGAATTTTTGGTTTGATAATCATATTTAAGCTTCTTCTATCAAAATGACCAATAGGATAAATATTTCGGCGGGTAAATGGCACCTATTTTTAGCCAATTCACCTGATTATTTAAGTGGTTGGAGCAGTTTAGCGTTTGTGAACAAACAGACTCTGCTCTTGGACCAACCTCTGGGTGTATTCATGTTTTGGTGAATTAAATATTTGTTCTGTATCAGCTTTTTCAACCATTACACCTTTGTGCAGTACCATAATTTTATCGCTGACATGGCGAATAATATTGAGATTATGGGACACGAAGATATAAGACAAGCCGAGATCTTTTTGCAGTTTTAACAGCAAATTAAGAATTTGCGAACGCACCGAAAGGTCCAGAGCGGTTAAGGCTTCATCGGCAATGATAATTTTAGGATTGAGCATTAAGGCTCGTGCTACTGCGACTCGTTGTTTTTGCCCTTCGGAAATCATGTGCGGATAAAACTCCGCATGCTCAGGTAATAAACCTACTTTTCGTAAGGTATCGACCACTTGGGTGTGCCGCGATTGCGCTGACATTTGGGTGTTGAAACGTAGCGGCTCATCGAGTAATTGACCAATCGTTAGGCGCGGGTTCAGTGAAGTATTCGGATCTTGGAAAATCATCCGAATTAAGCGGCATCTTTGCTTCACATTGCGGCTGTCTAAGGCTTCACCTTCGAAAAATATCTCACCACCGCTGCGGGGCTCTGCACCGACTAAAATGCGGGCGAGGGTACTCTTACCTGAACCCGCCTCACCCACTATCGCTAAGGTTTCACCGCGTTCGAGTTCAAAGGATACGGGCGCTAATGCATCGTTATATTGGCGGGAAAAGCCCTTATAACCAGTATCATATCTTTTATAAAGGTCATTAACTTTAAGCAGTGGGGTCGTCATTATGGGTTTCGCCGTGATAAGGGAAATGACAGGCAAAATAGCGGTCTTTGATATGACTCAAATTTGGCTGATTAACGCATTTTTTTTGTGCTTCAGGGCAGCGTGGCCCTAAACGGCAACCAATAGGCAAATGCTGTAAGGCGGGCGCAGAACCCGGTAGGGTAGGCATAATCGCCTTGTGACCACCTGAGCCTGAATAGTCGGGCATATTTTCGAGTAACGCCTTAGTGTAAGGATGATAAGGCTGCTTAATCACTTCGTCCGTTGGCCCAGATTCCATGACTTGACCGCAATAGAGCACGGATAAGTGATCACACCATTGGGCTAAGGTTTCCAGCTCGTGGCTGATCAATAGAATCGATACGTTTTGTAATTGATTTAATTGGGATAATAATCTGAAAATTTGCGCCTGAGTGCTGAGCTCCATCGAGCTTGTGGGTTCGTCTGCAATCAATAGGCGAGGCTGATTAGCAACCGCCATCGCAATC
Organism: Shewanella sp. SM29; assembly: GCF_025654245.1. NCBI lineage: Bacteria > Pseudomonadati > Pseudomonadota > Gammaproteobacteria > Alteromonadales > Shewanellaceae > Shewanella > Shewanella sp. SM29. The sequence goes on along the minus strand of NZ_JAKKRN010000040.1, from coordinate 25,304 downwards.
ATCACCTTTTGGCATTCGCCTTCGGATAATTCCCATGCGTAGCTAGACATCACTTGCCGCGGATTCTTGATCCCGACTTTATGCAGCCATTTCTGTGCTGTAAGTCTTGCATGCCTGCGCCGTTGCCAAAAATAGGCGCTAGGATTTTTAGGCATAGCTTGCATTAACTGACTGCCGACGGTTTGTGCTGGATCTAAGCTGCCAGACGGATCTTGGAAGATCATCGCCATGTCTGAACCCATCAGATTACGGCGCTCTTTTGAGCTCATGGCCATCAAGTTATTGCCATCCCACATCATGCGGTCTGCTGTGATAGTCCAGTTAGGGCCGGGGATGCCTAAAATTGCTCTGGCTAACAAACTTCGTCCTGAGCCAGATTCACCCACTAGCCCATGAATTTCGCCCGCATTGAGCGTTAAGCTGACTTTTTCTAGCGCCCGCACTCTACCGTGGGGCGTATCGAGTTCAATCGTTAGATTTCGTACGTCGAGTAAGGGCATAAGTTAGTTTCTGATGGGCGCAAGCGCCGACCGTAGGCCATCGCCAACCAAGTTAATGGAAAGCACACTGAAAAGAATCGCTAAGCCTGGGATAGTTACGGCCCAAGGCGCTGTTAGTAAATTATCCATTCCTTGGGCGACCATAGCGCCCCATTCTGGACTCGGCGCCTGTGCGCCCAAGCTTAAAAAACCCAGGGCAGCGATATCTAAAATAGCAGCTGAAATGGCAAGTGTGGTTTGAATAATCACCACTTCCCACACGTTTGGCATAATGACATACCAAAAAATTTGCATCGAGTTAGCGCCGTCTAAACGCGCGGCTGTGACATATTCTTTTTGTAATTCTTCATGCACTGACTGGTGTATGGAGCGCACAAATTGTGGGGTTAAGGCTATCCCGACGGCCCAGAACACATTTTCAAGCCCTGGTCCCATTACAGCAACTACTAAAATGGCCATTAATAATGAAGGAATTGATAACAGCGCATCGAGCAAATGACCAAGAATACTGGATTTTAAGCCCCGCATCATGCCCGACAACGACCCTATGATAAAGCCTGTGAATAATGCAGTAACTACGATCAGCAGCGCCATGCCAAAGGTCAAGTGCGCGCCGTGTAATAATCGGCTGAAAATATCGCGGCCGAGATCGTCAGTCCCTAAAAAGTGCGCCACTGTCCCTGAAGGGTCCCAAGAGGGTGGCAATAGCAAGGCTCTTGGATCTTGTGCTTCTGGCGGAAAGGGCGCAATCATAGGGCCAAACAGCGTTAGCAAAAGCAGGAATGCAATCGTCCACAGCCCCGCCAAGGCAAAAGGGTTGGCCGAAAAATTTTGCCATACCCGCATCATAGGGGAGGCGATTTGATCTTCTTTATAGATTTTAACTGGCGGCATAAAGGTCTTTTCTGCTCAGTGGATTGAAGACAGTATGCAATACTTCAATCAAGATACTTAGGAAGATGATCAGCAAGGCAACAGCCAGAATACCCCCTTGGATAACAGTATAATCCCGCTGATAAATTCCCGATACCAACCATGAGCCGACCCCCGGCCAAGAGAAAATCATTTCGACCACAATGGCATAGCTGGCAAAGGAACCAAGCATTAACCCTAGGTGCTTGAGCACAGGGATTAAGGCATTGGGTAGGGCATGGCGCAGAATGATAGTGCCAGTGTGCATTCCCCGGGCTTCGGCGGCGCGAATAAAGGTTTGATTCATCACATTCATCATGGCTGAACGGGTGCTGCGGACGACCACGGTAAAAGGTAAAACGGCTAAGGTTGTTGCGGGTAAGACAATATGTAACAGCGCATCTTTAAAGGCTGACATGCTGTATTGTGACTCAGAAAGTAAGATATCAACTAACATAAAGCCGGTGATCGGCTTAATCTCATACAACAAATTTAGTTGTCCAGATATAGGTAACCAGCCCAGGTCGACCCCAAACCAGAGTGACAGATAAAGCCCCAACCAAAAAACGGGCACTGAATAGCCCGTAAGGGTAATGGCCATAATGGTATTCTGGGTGAGTTTATGCTGGCTTTGAGAGGCTAAAACCCCGAGCGGTACCCCTAAGCCAATGGCAATGATTGCCGCCATAATCGCTAATTCAAACGAGGCAGGAAGCACGGCGCGTAATTCTTCGGCAACACTTTGGTGAGAGGTGACCGATACCCCTAAATTCCCGCTTAATCTCTGTTGCAAATACGCAAAAAATTGCAAAGCTTGATTATCATTTAATCTGTAGTCTTGCTCTATTTGCACCAATTGGCTTGCCGTAGGGGCATGAATGCCCGTCAGTGCAAAGCTACGTTCAACGGGAAATAATCCCGTGCTGTAAAACAGCACCCCAATCATCACCAAGGATGTCGCAAGAAAGAGATAAAGGCGTCGCAAAAGGTATCTGAACATCAGCGAGCCTCCTGCGGAGTTTGGCTTGTATGGGCAAAGGAAATGCCTCCAAAGGGTGTGAGTTGCATGTTTTGGACATTACTACGAGTTAATGCAACACGTTTGGCGTGAGCTAAATTCACCATTGGAACTTGGTCGGCTAGAAAGGCCTCGGCTTCGTGGTAAATGGCTTTACGTTCTGCCAGGGACGACATCTCTCGGGCTCTATCTAAAATGGCATCAAATTGGCGATTACACCAGCGAGAGCGGTTGTTGTTCGACTGCATTGCCGAGCAACTGAGTAACGGAGTGAAGAAATTGTCAGGATCGCTATTATCGGCATTCCAGCCAATAAGCACTGAGTCATATTCATCGCGGCTGAGTCTTTGACTAAATACACTCCAGTCATAACTAATAATATTGACCTTAACGCCGATATTCGCTAAATCAGATTGAATTAATTCTGCAGTTTTCAATGTATTAGGATTATAAGCTCGGGCTACTGGCATGGCCCAAATATCGATACTGAGATTTTTTATTCCCACGGTTTTGAGTAAGTCCCGTGCTTTTTGTGGGTTGTAATCGTTCAGACCTTTATTGTTGTCGTAGGCCCAAGAGGCGGGGGGCAGCACCCCTGTAGCCTCAATGGCAGTATTTTGATAAACCGCTCGCAGGATATTTTGTTTATCGACCGCATAGGCGAGGGCGCGGCGTACGCGAACATCATCTAGTGGTGGCTTTTGTGTATTAAAGGCCCAAAATGCTACGTTAAGACCTGGTTGTGATTCGATGTTTAATTCTTGATGCTGTTTGATAACAGGCAGTTCACCTGCTTTGGGCAGCGCAGAAACGCTGCAATCCCCCGCGATAAGCTTAGCGAGCCTAACTGTACTTTTGGGCGTGATATCAAATACCAGCATATCGATTTTTGCTGGCTCTCCCCAAAAATCGGGATGACGGCGATAGCGGATATATTCGTTTTTAGCGTATTGCACTAAGGTGAACGGTCCTGTACCAATGGCAAAGTGGTCGACGTTTTCAGGATGACCTAAAGCTAACTGCTGCTGCGCGTATTCGTTTGATAAGATCACCGCAAAGTCGGTGGCTAAATTCGACAGAAAAGAAGCGTCTTTGCGGGTTAAGTAAAAGACCACTTCATGATCGTTTATCTTCTCTATCCCTTTAACTTGCTGAGAAAAGCCAATACTTTGGAAGAAGGGATAACCCGTGCGGGAGACAAAATGATAAGGATGCTGGGTATCGATAATACGATTAAAGGAGAACAACACATCGTCGGCATTAAAGGGGCGAGTTGGGTAAAAACGCTTTGAATGCTGGAACTGCACGTTTTCCCTGAGAGTGAAACGATAGCTTAAGCCATCATCAGACATGGCCCAACTCGTCGCCAAGGCAGGGACAAGCTTGCCTGACTGGGTGTCATAATCCACTAGGCGGCTATAAATTTGATGCGAGGTGGCATCGATTGTCGTGCCAGATGTCACCAATTGTGGATTAAAAGACTCAGGGTTCCCTTCGGAGCAATACACCAAACCAGAAGGGAGTCGTTGGGGGCCACACGCGACCAACAACCAACTCATGCAAGAAACTGCAGTTGTTAGGCACAGGCGTCTAATTAGCACACTCATTTATAAATCATTATTTTATCGACTATGAACGGCTATTTTAGCAGTGCATCTCCCCCGTGGGCAATCTGCTTATGCTTTATCAAGTAAATTGTACTTTTTAAGGATGCCACGCAGTTGGTGGTAGCTTAATCCGAGCATGTCGGCGGTTTTCTTTTGGTTATATTGGCTGTTTGAAAGTGCCTGCTGGATCAGATCCATTTCGTACTGCTCCGTTTGCTCTTTAAAATCTAACGGAAAATTAAAGCAATTTGTTGAAAACTCAGTATTGACTTGTACTTCAGCCTCAAATATCGGCGCAGATTGTGGCGTACTGGCAACAGTTGTTGGCGCAACTGAGGTGATTTGACGCTCGCGGGTCTTGATCCGCGTTTGGGGCCGATACGGTGAAGCAAAGGGATCGAGGGTAATATGATCGATGGGCCTATTTTCACCACCATTACGGTAAACGCTGCGCTCGACCACGTTTTTAAGTTCACGGATATTACCCGGCCAGTCGTGGGTCATTAATTGCTCGACCGCATGGGCGCTGAAACCGCTGAACAGCTGCAGCTTTAATTGGCGTGCCATGCCAACGGCGAAATACTCCGCCAGCGTCATGATGTCTTCTGGGCGGCAACGCAGCGGTGGCAGAGTAATTACATCGAAGGCGAGTCTATCGAGCAAATCGGCACGAAATTCGCCTGCGTCAGCAAGTGATGGTAAATCTTCGTTGGCGGCGCAGATTAAACGAACATCAGCCTGCACGGTTTTGCTACCGCCGACCCGCTCAAATTCGCCATATTCAATGACACGCAGAAGCTTTTCTTGGATAAGTCCTGAGGTGTTGGCTAATTCGTCAAGAAATAAGGTGCCACCGTCGGCGCGCTCAAAGCGGCCTTCGTGTTTGCCTTTGGCGCCAGTAAAGGCTCCTGACTCATGGCCAAATAATTCACTCTCGAGTAAATTTTCACTCAAAGATGAACAGTTTAGCTTAATAAAACTTTGATCCCAGCGCTTAGACAGATAATGTAAGCGTTCGGCAATAAGCTCTTTACCTGTACCACGTTCACCAATAATCAGTACGGGTTTAGACAGAGGCGCTATTTGCGACACATGTTCTAACACTTCGAGTAGGGCGTTGGATTGACCGATAAGGTTGTCTTGCTGAAATTTATTATCCACGATATTTTTTAGTCTTTCGCGCTAAAATTTGGTGAAAATGATAATAAGTGGCTTGAAGCGTAAAAGGAAGTAAAAGTTAATATTTTGTTTAACTTGCTGTATTTAAATAAGAAGTTAAAGTTGGCACGATTAGTGTATTACCTTATGCGAGACCAACATCAATTTGAGGATAGGATTATGGGAATTTTCTCTCGTTTCGCCGATATCATTAACTCTAATATCAGCGCATTGCTGGATAAAGCAGAAGACCCAGAAAAAATGGTTCGACTGATTATCCAAGAAATGGAAGACACACTCGTTGAAGTGCGTTCTACCTCAGCTAAAGTGTTAGCTGAAAAGAAAGAGCTGCAACGTCGTATCAACCGCGTGTTAGAGCAAGTGCAAGATTGGCAAGATAAGGCTGAACTGGCACTGTCGAAAGACCGTGAAGACTTAGCGAAAGCCGCTTTAGTTGAAAAACAAAAAGCGACCGGTTTAGCCGATACGCTGAATCAAGAGTTAGCCGTCATCGATGAACATATCGCACGCTTGAAAGATGAAGTGGGCATGTTGCAAGAAAAGCTGCTCGATGCAAAAGCGCGTCAAAAGACCATTATTTTGCGCACTCAAACAGCGTCATCACGCTTAGAAGTGAAAAAGCAGCTAGATTCAAGCAAGATCGACAACGCTATGCTTAAGTTTGAGCAATATGAGCGCCGTGTCGAAGGCTTAGAAGCCCAAGTTGAATCTTACGATCTTGGCAGCAAGAAGACCTTAGCCGATGAGTTTGCGGCGCTAGAAGCGGAAGATTCTGTGAATGCAGAACTGGCAGCGCTCAAAGCCAAGGTAAAAGGTAAAGCGCCAACTAAGTCAAAAGAATAACAATTCAGAGGTGAGTTATGGATATGGACGTGCTAATGGCGCCGATTATTATTTTCATGGTGATAGTCGCGCCAATATGGTTAGTTCTTCATTATCGCAGTAAGCGACAAGTGAGCCAGGGACTCACTGAGGAAGAGTTTTCACAACTCAATGATTTGATATCCAAGGCCGATAAAATGGCGGCGCGTATCGAGACCTTAGAGGCCATTCTGGATACAGAATCGCCCGAATGGAGGGGGAAACATGAGAGGATCTAATGGCCGTACTTTGTACCGCATTCCCCAGTCAGGCAAAATAGCGGGTGTATGTGCAGGGATTGCCGAGTACTTTGCGATTGAAACTTGGTTAGTGCGAGTGCTGACTGTGTCTATCTTCTTACTCGGCGGCTCAGGTGTGGTATTTATCATCTATGTCGCTTTGTGGGTGATTTTAGACATCAAGCCGCAAAAGCATTACGATAGAGACGATATCGAGGTGAAGAAGAAGCCGTGGCAGTCGGGAGAACCCGCAAAGCAAGCGCTAAGCGACGTGAGTCGTCAATTTCGAAGTCTAGAAGTTAGGCTACAAAATTTAGAACGCCATGTCACCTCTGACAACTTTGATTTAAAAAGACAAATCAATAGTTTGTAACCCTTCTAAAGGGCGGCCATGTCCGCCCTTGTTGCTTAATCTCTGCTCCATTCCAGTGTATAGTCAACATCACTTGACATAAGTTAACATCATTCGACATAAGGGAAGTCTCTATGGGAATGCTTGATGCCTCGCTCCATAAATTAACCCAAAAGGGCCAATCCCTGTTACATCGCACCGCGGACCGGCATTTACGTTTGGCCGTGACTGGGCTTTCTGGTGCAGGAAAAACAGCGTTTATTACGGGGTTAGTCAATCAGTTACTCAATTCTGGACCTGTCTCAACCTTACCCCACGCCCGCAACAACAGCGCTTTGCCACTGTGGCAGGTGAGCCGCGATCAGCGTTTGCTCGGTGTTAAGCGTGCCATGCAGCCGGATCTTGAGATCGCTAGTTTTGATTATCAAGGCGCCATGTTAGCGCTCACTTCCGAACCCGCGACCTGGCCTGCCTCCACTCGTACTATTTCTGAGTTACGACTGGCGATTAAATACCAACCTAAGAAGGGCTTACTGGCCAAGTTTTCTGATACCGCCACCTTGTATTTAGACATAGTCGATTATCCTGGCGAATGGTTACTCGATTTACCTATGTTGCGCCAAGACTTTGTAACCTGGTGTCGCGCTCAACAAGTTCGCATCGAGAATCTTAAAAGCTCGCCTTTGTATGCCGAGTTTGAGCAATCTTTGACATCATTGGATTTAGCCGCCAGCGCCGATGAGCAGCAATTAAAGCAGATTGCCGATCAATATCAGCTATTGCTCAATGATTTAGTGCACGTGCAAGGTTATTACCAAGCGCAACCTGGGCGCATGTTATTGCCGGGTGAATGGCTGGGGGCTCCCTTATTGGCTTTTTTCCCCCTGTTATTGGTTAATGATGAAAAGTTTGCTGCGCTTTCGCAAAGCGATAAACACAGTGGATTCCATGTACTTGAAAAACGTTATCAAGAATATGTAGCTAAGGTGGTTAAGCCTTTCTATAAAAACCACTTTGCCGGTTTTGATCGGCAGTTAGTACTCGTTGACTGTTTTAGTGCGTTGAATCGCGGTAAAAAGCAATTTGAGGATATGGGCGCGGCGCTCAATGCCATTATGGAAAGCTTTCAGTTTGGCCAATCGAGTTATTTACGGCGGTTATTTGCACCCCGCATAGACCGTTTGTTGTTTGCCGCGAGCAAGGTTGACCATGTGACTCGCGATCAGCAGAGCCATGTTTTGTCCCTGCTGACCGATATGTTGAAACACAGCCAGCATTTTGCCAGTTTCGATGGTTGTAAAGTGGAGACGATGGCGATTAGCGCCATCAAGGCGACTCGCCATGGCATGGTGACAACTCAGGACGGTGAGGTCGAAGTCGTGCAGGGGATGGGACTCAACGGTAAAGCCCTGACCTTATTTCCTGGCGAAGTGCCCACTCGCTTACCTGAAGCGCATTTTTGGCGTGACCAAGGGTTTAACTTTGTCGGCTTTGCACCGCCGAGCAATGCCAATGTTGACCCCTCTCAAGTGCATTTTGACCATATTCGTCTCGATCATTTGCTGCAGTACTTACTGGGAGATAAGTTGGAATGACGTTAAAGCTATCGGATAACGCTAATGAGCAGGCTTCTAATTCTTCTGCGAACTCATTTGAACGCTCGGCTGAACAATCAGTTGAGCAATCCATTGAACAACAGGCCATTAAACAAAAGCCGCTGAAAAAGCAGCAGCTGTTTGACCCAGAAGTCGTGGATCTCAAACCCAGCAAAGAGGAGCTCAAAGGGGCGAAAGCCTTTGATCCCCATACGCCAGTGCAAGAAGTGGCTGCCGATATTGAGGAATTGATGGATGAAACGCTGTCTGCCCATCCAAAAATGATTGATGCTAAATCGGTATCGCCTCAACTTGTTAAATCACGCCGTTGGTCTTGGCTCGCCCGTCTAGCTGCTGTGAGTTTATTGCTGCTTGTAGTCGTTCAAACAGGATTAGGACTGAGGGATGCTTGGCTTGAGAGCCCTTGGTTGTTCAGTTTTTATGGTGTGGTGCTTGGGGTTGTCAGTGCGTGGGCATTGGCGGGCGCAGTCAGTGAATACCGTAAGCTCAAGCGACTCAAACAGGTCGCCGATACTCAAGAAACAGGTGCAAGGCTAGCGCAGAGCATGCAAATGGGTGAAGCAGACAGCTTTATCGATAATATCGTTTGCCACTATGAAGACAGCCAAGGTTTGCAGCAACTTCGCCGTTCATTAAAAGATGAACATAATGATGCCGAGAAAGTCTTGTTATTCGAGGACTTAGTGCTGACTGAGCGGGATGAACTGGCAAAGAAAGTGGTGCGAAGATATGCAGCCGAGTCGGCAGTTTTACTGGCGGCCAGCCCTTTAGCTGTGCTCGATATGGCGATTATCCTATGGCGTAATCAACGTATGCTGCGCGATGTGGCCCGTTGTTATGGCATTGATCTAGGTTATTGGAGCCGGATTAAACTTATCCGCAGTATTATCATTAATATTATTTATGCGGGTACCAGTGAGTTAGTTACCGATTTAGGAACACAGCTGTTATCGGTTGAAATGACCGGTAAATTGTCTGCTCGCTTGGCCCAAGGTTTAGGCGGCGGTATGCTAACGGCGCGTCTTGGATATCAAGCCATGGCGCTGTGTCGGCCGATTGTGTTTAGAGAAGATCAAAGGCCTAAATTGTCTAAAGTGCATCAGGAATTGTTGATCGAACTTAAGCAGTTTTCAGGCAAGCTGTTTACCAAAGAAGGTCGCGACGCATTAAAAGGCCAATTCGCCGATGTTGATGACAAAGTCTCTCGGCCAGCTAAAGATAAGTCTAAAGAGTAGATGCTATTTAATATCAAATAATTAACCGATTGAAATGGCCGAAAGCAGATGCGCTAATGGACTTGTTCCTTGGCGCATTTTTTATGATTTTCTTTGCAGGTACCGAGTATGACTAAGTGCGACGTAAAAGTGCTATGTAACAAGTTAATTACACTTTTGAGCGCTGCTATTTTTGCCATGCTACTGGCTTAAGTGCTTGGCCGCGTTATGGTAGGGCTTATTCGATAGGGCTAATGTTTCATTAACTTATCTATTAGATTATCCATAATGCGGGCATTGAGCGCTCCACACCAACAATCAATCAAGAACGGGAACTGCTCAATTCCAATGACAAGGAGCTAGGTATGCAAGATGTGTCAGGCAAGATGTGGAAGGCGGCAACACAGGTTATTCATGGCGGCCATGAGCGAGAGGCCTTTGGTGCCTTAGTCACGCCGCTTTACCAAAGTGCGACTTTTGTGTTTGAGTCTGCACAGCAAGGTGGTGAGCGATTTGCGGGTAATGAGCCGGGGTATATTTACACGCGCTTAGGGAATCCGACAACCGCTGAGCTTGAACGTAAAATGGCGATTTTAGAAGGGGCTGAGGCCGCAGCAGCAACTGCTTCTGGTATGGGCGCAGTATCCGCCGCATTGCTGGCTAATTTGCAGATGGGCGATCACTTAGTGGCGTCGAATGCCGTATACGGTTGTACTTATGCGCTAATGACGACTCAGTTTGCTCGCTTTGGTATTGAAGTATCCCTAGTGGACTTTTCATCGGAAGCAGAAATAGAAGCGGCGATTCAATCCAATACTAAGGTCATTTTCTGTGAAACCCCAGTCAACCCCCATTTACAGGTGTTTGATTTAGCGGCAATTGCGACTATTGCTAAACGTCACCAGTTGGTCAGTATTGTCGATAATACCTTTATGACTCCATTACTGCAGCGGCCGCTGGATTTTGGTATTGATTTGGTGATCCACAGTGCGACTAAATATCTGAATGGTCATGGTGATGTGATTGCGGGGATAGTGTGTGGCAGTGAAGAGCAGCTCCATAAAGTGAAGTATGAAATTTTAAAGGATATTGGCGCTGTGATATCGCCACATGATGCTTGGCTGATCTTACGCGGTCTTAAAACCTTAGATGTGCGTTTGCAGCGCCATTGCGATAGTGCCCAGCGCGTGGCAGAGTTTTTGGCGGAACATCCAAGCATTACACGTGTGTATTACCCCGGGCTTAAATCTCATCAAGGGCATAAATTCATTGGCCAGCAGATGAAACGTGCTGGTGGTGTTATCGCGTTTGAACTGGCGGCAAATTTAGAAGAAGCCATGGCCTTTGTCGGATATCTAAAGTTGTTCTCAATTGCGGTGAGTCTAGGTGATGCTGAATCCCTGATTCAACATCCTGCATCGATGACGCATTCACCTTATACGCCAGAGGCAAGGGCTGCCGCTGGGATTGGTGATAATTTGCTGCGGATCTCTATTGGTTTAGAAGATTGTGACGACATCATCGCCGACTTGAACCAAGCGCTAGCTCGATTAGCTTAATGAATGTTGTTATTTTAAAGACCGTTAGCTATTTGAATGATAAAAGGATGCTTTTTGCATCTTTTTATCATAGTCAAGCACTAGCTCATTGAGCCGAAGACAGAAGTTTAGCGATAGTGAATATTTATGACGCCGATTTGGTATTTCGGGACAGCTTAGACTATTTTTGATTTGAGGCCACGGAAGTAGGACGAAAGGCCGCAAATCATGGAATAGAGGAATTGTTATGAAAACCACAAATCGTATACCTGCTTTTATGAGTGCCATAGCATTAACGGCTTTTTTGGCAAGCCCAGCAATTGCAACAGAAACCCCAACCAAGGTCGCCGTGAAAGTACAGGCTAAAACTGAAGCGGGTGAAATGGCATCTGATGCGAAAAAATCTATGCCAGATGCCGCTCAAGTTAACATCAATACCGCTTCAGCCGAGCAGTTACTCGTACTCAAAGGGATCGGTGCCGCAAAGGCTCAAGCGATTGTCGACTATCGCACTAAAAATGGTAAGTTCAATGCTATAGATGACTTAGCGAATGTCTCTGGTGTTGGGGCTAAGATAATTGAGCAAAATCGCCATTTGATCAAGTTGTAACCACCTTTGGCGATGATTGCGCTGTAGCCTGCTGATTTTTATGATAAGAGATTCAGTAAAACATATATAAAAGTCTGCATTTGCAGGCTTTTATCATTTCAATCACTCCATTTGCTTATAGATTGTGCAGTTAGGTGGGATATTAAGAGATCTTATCGATTAGCGCTTGATCCCATAGGGTCCATGGGGGATAATCCTTCGCGTTCAAGCAATGCTTTGGTTTATGTCATTCAAAGTAATGTTCGAAGTTATGGTGACCCTAGGGTCCCCCCGCAATGATAACTTGTGAACTCGGCCAGGCCCGGAAGGGAGCAACCGCAGCAAGCGACTCGTGTGCCGGGGTGTCGGCTCTAGGGGAACCTCCAATTCAGCAGTTCCTCTGCTTATTTCCGTTGTACTTCTCTATATCTACTCAATTTATGTTATTCAATATTTTAGCTTGCAGACTATTTCCGTTTTCTGCTGTTAATCATTTATAGCGTTAATATTTTTGCACAATGAGATAATCCATTGCCTGCCTCTTTTCTTGCCACGACAACGGCTAAAAATGCTCTCAACAGTAACCTTTAACGAAATTAACGATTGGCTTCGGCTTCTTCCTGTAATCTTTTTTGCAGATTTTGTTTAAGAAAAGCGCGGGACTTTTCTAGTGCGGTTTGGATCTCACGCTTTAATTCCTGCAGCTCGTTATAGTCTTCAAAGAAGTAAGTATCGACGAGGTGGCGTATGTAGCGCACTGGCAGTTGATTTAAGGTCACGCAACATAAGTCGGCGAGATAGTCCTCAGGAAGTTCGTCCATAAGTCCTTCATCTGACAATATTTCCATTAAAAGAACTTCGTAGTAATTACGGATTTCGAGTTGCATTGTTATGCTCCATGACGGTTTTCATTGAGTTTGCTACCACAAATGATTTGCCGCAATAAAAAGTTGGCTGTGTCTTTGGCTTAATTGTAGTGCGTCTCTGCTGTAGCCGCCGCCTATCACGGCTGCAATTGGAATATTTTCCGATTTTGCCATTGATAACACAGTTAAATCCCGTCTGAACAGTCCTTCTTGGCTGATATTGAGCAAGCCAAGATCGTCATTTTGATGAATATCGGCCCCAGCATCATAAAGAATCAGATCTGGTTGATGGATTCGGATAAGGAGGGCGAGTGTCTGCTCCACAGTTTCAAGATACGCACTATCGTCCGCTCCTTTAGTTAGTTCAATATCATGGTGGGAATGCTGCTTACGACTCGGGAAATTCTCTTTGCAGTGAATCGAGCAACTGATGATCCCTTGATGTTGGTGGCTGAGGGTTGCACTGCCGTCACCTTGATGCACATCGCAATCAAAAATCAGTACCTTGTGTACTTGCTGGCTCGCGATGGCATTTCTGGCCGCGAGGATAAGGTCGTTGAAAATACAATAGCCGCTGCCAAAATCGTAATGGGCGTGATGGTAGCCACCCGTGAGATGCAGGGCAATACCCTGATTTATGGCTAATGAAGCTGTGAGTGTGGTGCCAGCCACAGAATGCAAGGTACGCTCAACTAAGGCTTCACTCCATGGGAAACCAATCCGTCTAAGCGCCGCTGTTGGCAAGGTACCCGCGATAAATTGCTCTACATATTCGCGTTGATGCACTTGCATTACATCTTCTGCAGTCATGGCCGTTGGCGTGTGGAACTGTGCAGTCGTGGCAATGTGGTTATCGAGTAAGTACTGCCGTAAATGTGCGTATTTAGTGGTGGGAAATCTGTGATGGGGAGGAAGCGCCAGCTTGGAATAGCTGGCGTGATAAACCAGTGGGATCAGAGTCAATATTGACTAAACCTCGTTATCGCAAGTTGTTATAGCTGTGAAATTGCCCAGCTCATAAATTCTTTACGGGTTTTTTCATCCGCTTGTAGCCACCAGTATTGCAACATTTGTTGTGGGTTGGCTCCTGCTGCTTTAGAGGTGTCTACGGGGGCGGTGAGTGATGTTGCGTTAACGGTCGCCGATGTTGTCACGGGTGCTGGTGCAACGGCTACTACTGCTCCAGCGGCACCGGTTGCTGCTGCGGCAGTACCGGATACGTCAACGGCTTGATTACCACTGAAAAGGCGAGAGACGAAGCTTTCTTCTTCTAAATTGGTATTCACCACTTGGTAATTGACGCTGCCTTTGTCACTACGGGTTAATTTGACTTGTGGGTTTTGCGCGTAAACTTTAGGCTTTTTAACGACTTCACCTTCGGCCGCTTGCAGGTAATATTGATGGTCGCCATCAACATCTAAAGTAACGATGAAAGGTGCTGACTTAACAAAGGTTTGGCTGTCACTAAAATCATCCTCTACCATTTCATGATAACGAATGGCGATTTTGTGAGTGCCGGGGGCCAATTCTAAGCTGCTTTTATGGTTGAATACGCTCGACTCGACTTTTTTACCATCAAGAGCAAGGTACTCAAATGACATAGGAATGTTCAGATCTGCAGCGAAGGCTGAGGCAGATCCGAGTAATACTAGCAGGCTGCTAATTGGCAAAAGTGATTTCATTGTTACTCCTTAACGGTTATTACTCTGATACGGGCGTTCGAATATTTGAATGCGATCTTCTATATAACTAATAGCTTGCCTGCATTTTCCTAGACGACGATGCATCAAAAGGATGTCATTTTGCAATTTTATTTTGTCAGCACTATGACAGTTTTCAAGTTTTGATTCCATTTCTTCAATTTTTTGTTCAAATTTTTTCGCCCAATTCAGATGTTTGTTCAATTCTTCGTAGATCTCATGACTATTTTGCATCACGTTATTGGCGATCCAATCGAAACCACTGGCTTGGTGAGACTGATTCTGGCGTTGTGCAAAACGGGCACGGCTACTGGCACGCTGCTGAGTTTTAGACTTAATGTCGATAGAAGTGGTCAGCAAGGCTCGTTTGACTGCGGTAAATCTATCTTGGATCCGCTCACAGCTCAGGGCAATGGTCTGGGGGGCGAGTTTAAGCTTAATTTGTTTTTCGAGCTGCATAATACTGCTACGAATTTGTTCAATACAGGGGCCGAGTTGGGCGCCGTGTTGGACAAACAGCGAGTGATTAAAACGCTCCGTTTCTTGCAGAAGTTTACGCTGCGGCGGGGCGAGTCGATTATCGTGTTGCAGCACTTCTTGTTCTAAGGCTTTAAGCTGATTCTTCAGCATCACCATTAATTGTTGGGTGTTCACAACCATGCGCTCCATGCCAAATTCGCTGCAATCATTAGCACGATCAAAATAAACAGTGGACGGATAAAGGGCATGCCAAATTTAATCGCACAGCGGGCGCCGATAAATGAGCCTAACATCATGCACAATCCCATCCACAAACCTATTTGCCACTCTACCTGCCCAAGCCAGCCAAAGATAGTCAATGCGGTCAAGTTGCTGGTGAAGGTCATCGCACGGGCGAGGCCGCAACTGTGCAGTAAAGGCAGTTTATACAAAGAGCCGGATGTGACAGTCCAAAATGCGCCAATGCCTGGGCCAGCAAAACCGTCATAAGTGCCTAAAGCCAGTCCCTGTAGCCATTGTTGCTTGGCTGGCGGCTTGCTGGTTGGTGCTTGGCAGTTAACGTCTGACATCGCATTGGGGCTGACTAAACTGTAAATGGCGATGCCAATGATCAGCAGCGGCAGGACTTTTTCGAGCCATTGGGTATCGACTAAATAGACTAAAAAACTGCCCAATACCGCGCCGATAAAGGTGGCGATAAAAGCCATGTACCAAAACGAGGGTTTAAAGAGGTGCTTGCGATAATAGGTCCAAGCCGCCATAAAAGAGCCAAAGCTTGCGGCTAACTTATTGGTGCCTAATACGGTATGCGGCGCAATGCCTAAGGTTAACAGTGCGGGGATCGACAATAGGCCACCGCCACCCACGACGGCATCAATGAATCCAGCGATAAGACCTATGACTGCCAACAGGGCCCAATGACTGGGCTCGAGTAACAACTCCAAATTTTAATCCTACTCTATAACACGTCTAAAGGGCGGTAAGGCATCCAGTAAGGACTTGCCATAGCGTTTAGTGACTAACCGCCTATCTAAAATGGTCACTCGGCCATAATCTTGCTCTTTACGCAGTAATCTACCACAACTTTGAATAAGCTTACGTGAAGCATCTGGGATTGTCAGTTGTAAGAAGGGATTACCGCCTTTGACTTTGACATATTCTGCATGCGCTTGCTCAACGGGCGAGGTTGGCACGGCAAAGGGCAGTTTAGTGACGATCAAGTTAGTCAGATAATCACCGGGCAAGTCGAGACCTTCAGAGAAGCTGCCGGTGCCAAACAAGATGCTTGGTTCGCCCTTATCGCATTTAGCTTTATGATTTTCGAGCAACTGTTGCCGTGGCGCATTGCCTTGGATAAGTAGCTCAGTGGTGAGTTTACCTTCAAGTAATTCAACCACTTTTTCCATCTGCCAGTAGGAGGCGAATAGCACTAAGGTTGCCATTTCGCCTTCAATAAGGGTGATGATTTGTTCGGCAAGTTCAGCCGTATAGGCATCATCCGTCGGCTCAGTGCGCATTTTGGGTAAATAAAGTGTCGCATTATTGGGGTAATCGAAGGGCGATTGTAAGGCTAAATAACGACTGCCATCGTTGAGTGACAAACCTACTTGATGCACGAAATGGTCAAAGTTATTGAGTGCGCGTAGCGTGGCGCTACATAAGACCACGCCCGCGGCCTTTTGCCACAGCATGGATTCCAGCATAAAGCCGACTTCGATAGGTGAAGCGCTAAACAGATAATCCACTTGTTTACCTGTGATGAGCTCAACCCAGCGCGCCATAGGTGCACCTTTATGTTTATCTTCCTTGGCCATCATCCTCCACAATTTCTGCAGGTTTTCGAGCCTTTGCAGCATAAATCCGGTTTCGGCCAATAGCGCTTCGGATTGATGTTTAGGAATATCGCCATCTTTAATCGCTTCGGCCAGCAGTGACAGCATTTTATTAAACTGTTTGAGGGCTAGATTAGAGGTCACTGCAAGGTTTTCAGCCAGAATGAGTAATGACTCTGGTAGTTTGCCGTGCTCAAAACGCAGACGGTTTTCAGGATTGGCAAAGTGTTTGGTCTGGGTATCGCAATAGTGGGCCACTTGATTGAGCTGGGCGATAAGATCGCCTAAGTGATCCTGCATCGCCTGCGCAGGAGCAATAATGTTGTTGCTCTTTATTTGGTTTTGCAACTTAGCGCAGGTTTTACCAATTTTTTCGAGCCAGTCGCATGCGCCCCTCAGCGTGGCCTGCGCACTGGAGAAATCCCGCGCCACAATCGGTAAGTGATGTGCCTCATCGATAACATAAAACACGTCTTCGGGATCGGGCAAAATCACGCCGCCACCTAATTCTAAATCGGCAAATAACAAGCTGTGGTTGGCGATGAGTACATCCCAGGTATCGACATCTTCGCGGGCTTTATGGAACGGGCAATTTCTGTGGCTGGCGACTTGACGATGACAGCTGTGTTTGTCGCAGGCGATTTGTTGCCACAGGTGATCGGGCAGCGGCACGGCTAAGGTATCGATTTCGCCGTTCCAGCGACCTTCGTTATAGTCTTTTAACAGGCCATGCATCATAGCCACTTGGCTATTGTCAGGTTTAGTTTGCCACATGGCCATTTGTGTACTGTTGTCGTCACCGATGAGCATCGCCAGTTTCGATAGACATACATAACGTTGTCGACCTTTAACTAAGCCAAAGCGGAAATTTAAGCCAGATTGCTCAAGAAAAAAGGGTAAATCTTTATGCAGTAATTGCTCCTGCAAAGCGACAGTTGCGGTAGCGATGCAGACCTTTTTCTTGCTCGCTAATGCCAGTGGAATGGTACCGAGGATGTAAGACAATGATTTACCGATTCCAGTGCCTGCTTCGACCACAATGATGCGCCTATCTTTATCGTAGTCGCCGGCGAGGGTCTTGGAGATTTCCGCCACCATATAGTTTTGTTCGCGGCGCGGCCTAAAATTAGGCAAGGCGGTAGCAATATCCTTATAGATGGCGCGGATCTGGGTTTTTACATTGTCAGGTAACATGCGTCACTACTTTATCGAATTAATGCTGTACATAATAACAGTGATTGCATAGCCTAAGAAACTTTTCTGCCATTTGGCGGCATTTAAATTGAGAAACCATCTAAATTGACTAGCTATGCGATTTGGGAACCCATGCGATGAAGTCAGAGGCTACCGCGGCCGTTAGTGTACAAGGTCGAGTCTTAACACGCCATGCGATTCATCGCCATGGGAGTTTAGTGTTGCAGTATTATCTGGCTACCGCCCAAGGCCCTGTGCTGGTGGAAGTGCAAGGCACTGAACACATTTGTTTTTGTCATCAAACTGATGTCACGGCTTTGCAGTTGCAAACGCCGGGTCAAGCATTGCGGTTTGTACCGTTAGCGCTCAAAAGCTTTAAAGGCGGCGCGGTTAGTGGTGTTTATGCTAAATCTAGCAATAGTTTACGTACCTTACAGCGCATCGCTAAAGATGCCGACATCCCTTTATTTGAAGCCGATATTCGCCCCGAACAGCGTTATTTAATCGAGCGGTTTGTGGCGCTGGATGTGGCGTTTTTAGGGCATTTCTCTGCGACGAGTAACATACACGCGCCGACTAGCGACAGTCTTGAGGCTAACTCGCTGCCCGTGTTTATCGCCGAGCGGGCTAAGAGTATTGCTCCTTTAGCGGCTGTACATTTGCGCTGTATCTCACTGGATTTTGAATGTAGTTTTGAAGGTTTACTCTATTCGGTTGCACTATATGGTCAAGACAGTGGCCGAGACGAAGATCAAGACAGTCCCAAGCAGACTTATGAAAAAGTGATTATGGTGGGTGAGGCTGAATCAAACTCTTTCGAATATATTGAATGGGTGGCCGATGAGGCTGCACTCATTCATCGATTAATCGCGTGGTTCCATGAGTTTGATCCTGACTTTGTCATAGGTTGGTCAGTGGTGAGTTTTGACCTCGCACTCTTGTCACGCCGTGCATTATTACACCGTATTCCGCTCACCATTGGCCGCGGAGGGGCAAAGCTTGAGTGGAAAGTCGATAATAAATTTCGGCCAGAAACCTTAGTTTTACCGGGCCGTGTGGTACTCGATGGTATCGATTGGCTCAAAGCCGCTTTCTATCATTTTGAGCGGTTCTCGTTGGAATTTGTGTCACGGAAATTATTGGGTGAAGGCAAGGCCATTCATAACGTGGATAATCGCGTTGAAGAAATTGATCAGTTGTTTAAGGCCAATAAACAAGCATTAGCGCATTACAATCTTACTGACAGCCGTCTGGTGTGGGATATTTTTAGTTATACTCAATTATGGGAGTTCGCCCTCGCGCGAGCTGAACTAACAGGTTTAGAACTGGGACGGGTTGGGGCTTCGGTGGCGGCATTTAATCATTTGTATTTACCGCATCTACATCGAGCCGGTTACGTCGCACCCGATGCTCCTGCGAGTGATGGGATCGAAAGCCCCGGTGGCTATGTGATGGATTCTGCGCCGGGACTTTATAAGCATATTTTAGTGTTCGATTTTAAAAGTCTATATCCCTCCATTATTCGTACCTTTTTGATTGACCCTAAGGGATTAATTGAAGGTTTGCAATTGCCAGAGTCTGACTGTGTTGCGGGGTTTCTCGGTGGACGTTTCAGTCGGCAACAGCCCATTTTACCTAAGCTTATCCAAACATTATCTGAGCAGCGCGAAAAGGCCAAGCGTGAGCACAATGCGCCTTTATCCCAAGCGATAAAAATTATCATGAACTCGTTGTATGGGGTTTTAGGTTCTCAAGGTTGTGTTTTCCACGATGCAAAGTTAGCAAGTTCGATCACTATGCGTGGCCATCAAATCATGAAACAAACCCGCACATGGATAGAAGAGATGGGCTATCAAGTGATTTACGGCGATACGGATTCGACCTTTGTCTGGCTTGGCAGTGAGCCTGATCTCTCAGACATTAACGCCTTAGGTAACACTCTGGCGCGGGAAATTAATGCTAAGTGGCAGGCTAAGATCGGTGAAGATCATCAAGTTGAGAGTTTTCTCGAGTTACAGTTTGAACGCCACTATGAGCAGTTTTTTATGCCGACCTTAAGAGGGTCGTTAGAAGGCAGTAAAAAACGTTATGTTGGCGCGTGGCGTAATGCGAGCGATGAACTTGAGCTTACTTTTAAAGGTATGGAGCAAGTGCGCAGTGATTGGAGCCCTTTAGCGCGCAAAGTTCAAGAGTCACTCTATGAACGGATGTTTAACCAAAGGGATATCAGTGTTTATTTGGCCAGTGTGTTTGAAAAGCTGCTTGATGGTGAGTTGGATGATGATTTGGTATTTCGCAAACGTATGCGACGCAATATTGAAGATTACACGGCTAAATCTTCTCCCCATGTTAAAGTCGCTCAACAATTATGCGACTTAACAGGAGATGCCTCTTTTGGCAAGCGTGGGGCGCAGATTGATTATCTGATTACTGTAAATGGACCGGAATCCTTACTGTACAGAACGTCACCAATTGATTACCAATACTACATTGATAAGCAAATTGGCCCTATTGCCGAGCCTGTTTTTTCGATAATGAAACTAAACTACATGGATATTGCGTCAAAGCAGTTACTGTTAATATAGTGTTTTTAATGTTCTTTATGTGTTGCGCAAGGTGGCGAATGTAGCGTTTTAACCTGTTTTGTAGAGGTTAACTGGTTTGTTTTTGTGATGTTAATCGACATATTCTTTAGGTTTAGCTTTGAGGGAATATTGAAAGTTTGCTACCCTTTAAGAGGAAATTGTAAGGAAATATAACAACGGAATGACGTTGACAGAACATAAACAAAAAAGGTTAAGCACCAAATGAACAAGACGTTAGTAGCAACTGCGCTTGCAGCAATTTTTTTAGTTCCATCAGTCTCAGCTATCGAGATCTATAAAGATAATAAAAATGCCGTAGAAATCGGTGGTTTTATTGATGCACGCGTGATCAACACTCAAGGGGAAACAGAGGTTGTTAACGGCGCATCTCGCATTAATTTTGGTTTTAATCGTGAGTTGACTGACGGTTGGAAAGCATTTGCTAAATTGGAATGGGGTGTGAATCCTGTTGGTAGTAGCGACATTGTCTATAACAATCGCTTCGAATCTGTTCAAGAAGAGTTCTTTTATAACCGTTTAGGTTACGCTGGTCTGTCCCATGACACTTATGGAACACTGACTATTGGTAAGCAGTGGGGCGCTTGGTACGATGTCGTTTACAACACTAACTACGGTTTTGTGTGGGACGGTAACACTGCAGGTGTTTACACTTATAATAAAGATGATGGCGCGGTAAACGGTGTTGGTCGTGGTGATAAAACAGTTCAATATCGCAATGCATTTGGCGATGTAAGCTTTGCAGTTCAAGCACAGTTGAAAAACAGCAGCTTCTATACCTGTGATACAACGGATGATATTTCACAAGCTCAGTGTCAAGCGAACTGGGAAAGCGGTGATAAAGCGGCTCAACAAGTAGAATACAATTATACTTATGGTGGCGCGCTGACTTATAAAGCCACTGATATGCTGACCTTAACTGCGGGTGTTAACCGCGGTGAGTTTGATGTGAGTTTTGGTAACGGCGAACAAACCACAGCGGTTGATCTTATCTACGGTGCGGGTATCACTTGGGGTAACTTCGATAGCAATGGCTTATACGCTGCTGCAAACGTTAACAGACAAGAAAATCATGACACAGACAATATTGGTCGTTTGATTAAAGACGCCTATGGTATTGAAAGTTTAGTTTCATACAAGTTTGACAATGGGTTACGTCCATTCATTTCTTACAACGTGCTTGATGCCGGTAAAGACTACGTCATTCAACCTAACTTTAATGCCGATCCTAACGATGAGTTCAAACGTCAGTTTGTCGTGGTTGGTTTGCATTTTGTATGGGACCCAAACACAGTGCTTTACGTAGAAGCACGTAAAGATTACAGCGATTTTACCAGTGCAGATAAAGAACAAGAAGCTAGAATGGCGCTTTCTGAATCTGACGGTGTTGCAATTGGTATCCGTTACACACTTTAAGTTCTGCCTTGTCTATTACAATAGTTTAATTTTTTAGAATTGTGCTAGTTATAAGTGTTGCTTCAAAGCCCAAAGTGTAAAACTTTGGGCTTTTTCATTTAAAAAGGTTATTAAACTCAATAAGGTCGTGTTAAACGCTTTAAGTTTTAGCATTTTCTCTCCTTACAACCAAGCTCACGTTAATTATGACGTAAGTTGTGCTTCTCCATCCCCTAAAATCACTCGCTGTATAAATAATCATCACCCACTCATCCTTATGTATCTTTGTTGGGGTAATAATGTGTTGTTTGTTTGTTATTTGTTGATTTAGTGTTTCATATGTGATTTTATTGATATTGAAATTGACGTGTTAGCAACTAAGGTTGCGATAGAGCAATTTACGCCATCTATACATAAATGTAGGTGCAGAATATAAGAAAAACATGATTTATCAAGGGAGATAGACAATGCATAAGAAAAATTTATTATCTAATTCAGTGCGTTACGCTCTGGTTGGTGGCTTGGCAGCAGCGACGTTAGCTGTGCCATTTGTATATGCAGCTGATGAAAGCGCTGATAAAGTTGAACGAATAGAGGTTACTGGCTCTCGTTTAAAACGAACTGATATGGAAAATGCGACACCAGTAACGACAATTACTTCCGAGCAATTAACCAGCTTAGGTATTCAGGATGTTGGTGAGTTTTTGCAATCTAGTTCTGTTATGTCTGGTTCTCCTGTTGCTACTACTACAAATAACGGAGGGGATGGTAGCGCTTTTGTTGAGTTGAGAGGTTTAGGATCATCACGTACCTTATTGTTAGTAAATGGACGTCGTCCAGTTTCTAATGATATGCAGAATATTCCTGCGTCTATGATTGAGCGTGTTGAAATTTTAAAAGATGGAGCTTCGGCAACTTATGGTGCTGATGCTGTTGCGGGTGTAGTCAACATTATTACTAAACGTAATTTCGATGGACTTGAGTTTACTGCTCAAACAAAGCAAAACTTTGATGTTGATGCTGGTGAGCAAACAAGTTTCAGTTTAATTGCTGGGAAAAAGTTTGATACTGGGCACTTAGTTTTTAACGTTGACTATGTCAAACAGAAAGAAATTTATCAGGGTGATGTAACTGATGTTGATTTTTTTCAGCATCCATGGAACGTTGAGGATCCTGATAGTTTCCAAGCTAATGGTTTGATTCCTCCAGGACAAGATGGTGCAAACGCCTTCGATGCTGGTAGTTCTATTATTCCATGCGGTAATTTCTTTTTATTCGGAAAACCTGGTTCATACACTAATGGAGCATGTCGTGATAATGGTGATCAGGCTTCTAATGATTTAGCGACACTAGACGATATGAGACGCTATGATGGTGCTAAAGATACATATAACTTTAATCCTGTTAACTACCTTCAAACGCCATATGAAAAATTAAACTTTTACATTGATGGAAGTTTCGAACTTAATGATGATGTGACTCTTTATTCTGAAACTCGTATAAATAAACGTGAATCAAGACAAGAATTAGCTGCAGTTCCATATAATACGGGTACAGATCCTGGTTATACTGTAATTGATCCTGTAACAGGCTTTGCTTACAAGGGTATATCAAAAGACAACTACTATAATCCTTTTGGTGAGGATGTAAAACAAGCTCGTCGCCGTATGGTTGAAGGTGGTCGCTCATTTGAACAAGATATTTTACGTGCGCAACAAGTTATTGGTGCTGATATTACATTGAATGATGTGTGGTCATTAGATGTCAACTATAATTACGGCTATTCGCAACGAACTGATAATGATTTTGGTCAGTTATATGGTCCTAACTTAGCAAAAGCTTTAGGACCATCATTTAAAGATGCTAATGGCAATATTGTATGTGGAACCACTGGTAATGTTATAGATGGCTGCGTTCCATTAAATTTATTTGGTGGTGCAGGTAGTATTACTTCTGACATGCTAAATTATATTACTGCTCCATTAGTTGACTCTTCTAATTATAAATTAGAAACCTTTACTGCATTTTTAGGTGGAGAGTTATTTGATTTACCTGCAGGAGCTGTTAGCGCTGGTTTTGGTTATGAGTATCGAAGTGAAAAAGCTGAAGCAAACGTAGATTCTGGAAAATTTATGGGTGAAGTTTCAGGTAATAAGTCTAAAGGTACAAATGGTGCATTTTATGTTAATTCATTATTTGCTGAATTCCGTATACCTATTGTAGAAGGATTGCCAGGAATAGAGCGCCTAGAGATTCCTGTTGGAGTTCGTTATGATAATTTTGATACCTTTGGCAGTTCAACAACATATCAAACTGGTCTTGAGTGGACTATATTTGATGGCCTGTTAGCCCGCTCCACATATGGAACAGTATTTAGAGCGCCAGATATTGGCGAGTTATATGATCCAGCAAATGATTCATTTGCATCTGCTACTGATCCTTGTCGTATATCTAACTGGACTGATTTAAGTGCAGAGTCTCAGGCTAGATGTGTTGCAGATGGAGTACCATCTGGTGGAGTTGATAATGATCAGTCGCAACAGTTGGCTAAGGTCGGTGGTAATCCTGATTTGAAGCCTGAGGAAGGCGATACTTTAACTGTAGGAGTTGCTTATTCTCCTGACTTTATTGAAGGATTAGGTTTAACTTTAGATTACTGGGCTGTTGATATAGATAACGTTATCACCTCTATTGACCCTTCAGATTCTATTGATGGTTGTTATTTAGGCAACTTAGAAGAAATGTGTAATAGCGTAAATCGTGGACCTGATGGTAATCTTTCATATGTTGATGGACGAAATATTAACTTAGCACGAATGACTGCAAAAGGGGTTGATTTTGAAGCTGATTATGGTTTTGAAACATCTATAGGTGATTTTAAACTTAATTTTGTTTGGACTCATTTCTTAGAACGTGGCGAAAATTCATTTGTAGCGACTGAACAGACTGATGGCAGTTTTGCTTATGAGTATGCTTTTGGTGATGTTGCTGGTACATTTGTAAACGATACTTCTTATGCTGAAGATAAGTGGAATTTCAGTGCTAATTATAAATGGGAAGACTTAAGTGTAACTTATCGTACTAATTATATTTCAAGCATGACATATGACACATTAACTTACGTTGATGTTGTTGGGAAAGGATATGAGTTTGAGGTTCCGAGTGTTATGTATCACGATGTTACAGCTAGTTACGTTTTACCAACTAACACTACATTGTCCGTAGGTGTAACTAACATTACTAACGAAAAACCTCCATATATTGAAACGGCTTTCAATG
Organism: Shewanella sp. SM29; assembly: GCF_025654245.1. Lineage (NCBI taxonomy): Bacteria > Pseudomonadati > Pseudomonadota > Gammaproteobacteria > Alteromonadales > Shewanellaceae > Shewanella > Shewanella sp. SM29. The sequence continues at coordinate 330 of NZ_JAKKRN010000040.1, read as the reverse complement.
GTAATACTGATGAAAGTACATATCGATTATTTGGTCGTAGTTGGTTCTTAAGTGTCAACCAAAAGTTTTAAGAGTTAGCACTGTCTAGTCCTGAAATAAGTTGACACTTATTTCCACCTAAAACGCCTGATGAACCTCATCGGGCGTTTTGTATTTTAAGGCCAAATGGGGCCGTCGTTGATTATAGATGGCGACCGCTTCTTCCACCATCTGTCGTGCCTCCTGCAGCGTTGCTGGCTTATGTGTTAAAAACTCCTGCTTCAATATGCCATTTACTCGCTCTGCTAACGCATTTTGATAGCAGTCATATCCGTCTGTCATTGAGCATGT
>NZ_JAKKRN010000039.1:0-45984 GCF_025654245.1 Shewanella sp. SM29 | reverse complement strand
CCGCTATAAGAATACACCTCAAGAAAGAGTCGATTGGTGCTTATATCGGTATCGACATTTAGTGGAGAATGCTTTTGGAAGAATTAAGCACTATCGAGCAATATCAACAAGATATGACAAGCTAGCAAGAAATTACGCCAGTATGGTGTCACTGGCGTTTATGTTAATGTGGCTGCCGATGTATTGCTGAACAACATTTGTACAGCAAAGATCAACAGACCCTAGTTTGTTTTAGTTTGTTTTAGGTTTTTTAGTGTGAATGCATTGAAAATAGAGAGAAGGGAGAATAGTGGGTTTTAATACGTTTGGTATCTAATGGCGCGGATTGAATAAGGCTGTATTGAAAGGGGCAGTTTGTCTTAAAGCTACTCTTTGTTTAAGAGATACTCTTTGTTTAAAAGCTCATTTTTGTTTTAAAGCGATTTTGGGTTTTAACGCCACATCTTGTTTAAAACAGCTTATTGAACAATCGAGTCTTGCCGTTATGAGTCTTCAAACACTGCCTGTTTCTGCGTGCGTGTGTCACTTGCTACATTTTGTGTTTGCTTTGGCTTAGCCAAACTGGCTTTATTCTGATGAGATTGACACGCATAGGTGACCACAGCTGCACCTTCAGGTGACAAGTCCAGCTCTAAATCTTCGGTTGGCACACAGCAGCAGGGCAAACATTCATCATGTTTGAGTTCGGCTAAGGGTTCGTTTAAGTAGCTGACTTTTCCGCTGATGACGCGTGTTTTGCAGGCGCCGCAGAAACCGTTGCGACATTCTGAGAAGATTTTAACTTTTTTAGCTTCGAGCGCTTGCAGCAAAGTGCCTTGTTGCTCGGTAAAGAGCAACACAGGTTGACCTTGAAGGCGCACGATTGGCGCCTTCGCAAACAGGTTTTGTGGCCGTTTTTTTGATGTCACTGTTTTAATGCCATTTTGTAACGTCACTTTTAAGTGTCTTATAGATCGAAGTCGAGGAACTCATCACCATCAACCGCGGAGTCAATTTGGCCGACAAGGTATGAAGAGACTTCAACTTCCTGTGGTGCAACTTGCACTGCATCGCTTTCTAACCAGTTTTTCATCCAAGGTAATGGATTGGTTATTTCTGGGTATGGTTGTGGTAGATTCACCGACTTCATGCGTTGATTAGTAATAAACTCAACGTATTGGCAAAGGATCTGTTCATTCAAACCTATCATAGAGCCGTCTTTGAATAGGTATTTTGCCCATTCTTTTTCTTGCTCTGCGGCTTTGAAGAATAAATCGAAAGCTTCCTGTTGGCATTCTGCAGCAATCTCACCCATTTCTGGATCGTCTTTACCGCCTTGCATGATGCTTAAAATATGCTGAGTGCTGTTTAAGTGTAAGGCTTCATCACGGGCGATTAAGCGAATGATTTTCGCGTTACCTTCCATGAGCTTACGTTCAGCAAAGGCAAATGAGCAGGCAAAGCTAACATAGAAACGAATAGCTTCTAGGGCGTTGACTGACATCATGCACAGGTACAAGGCTTTTTTCAGGGTGCGGGTGTTGACTATGACTTCTTTGCCATCGATAACATGGGTTCCTGCACCGAGTAAATGGAATATCTGAGTCAGTTGGATCAAGTGATCGTAATAAGCGGCGATATCGGTCGCACGGCTTAAGATTTCTTTGTTCACAACGATATCGTCGAAGATCACTGAAGGATCGTTAACGATATTACGAATGATGTGGGTGTATGAGCGCGAGTGAATCGTCTCAGAGAAAGACCAAGTCTCAATCCAGGTTTCTAATTCAGGCAGTGACACCAGCGGCAAAAAGGCCACATTGGGCGAGCGGCCTTGAATCGAGTCGAGTAGGGTTTGGTATTTCAGATTCGAAATAAAGATGTGTTTTTCATGATCAGGCAATGCACCGTAGTCAATCTTATCGCGACTGACGTCTACTTCTTCCGGGCGCCAAAAGAAAGATAACTGCTTTTCTATCAGTTTTTCGAACACTTCATATTTTTGTTGATCGTAACGAGCCACGTTGACCGATTGACCTAAAAACATAGGTTCACGGGTGGCATCGTTGGGTGTTTGACAGAAGGTAGAGTAGGCCATGGTGCTATTTTTCCAATGGATAGGGATCCACTAAATAGGGATCCCTATAAAACCGTTAACGTTAAAGTTAAAGACTAGATTTTACATGCGCCGCCGGCGCAACCGTCATCTTCTTTCTCTAAATTGGTGATGTCATCGTGTGAATCCGACGCACCATCGCGAGTGTTATGGTAGTAAAGCGTTTTAACACCTAACTTGTAAGCATTGAGCAAATCTTTCAGTAGGGTTTGCATTGGCACTTTACGGCCTTCAAAACGTGAAGGATCGTAGTTAGTGTTAGCCGAAATCGCTTGGTCAACGAATTTCTGCATAATACCCACTAGCTGTAAGTAACCGTCGTTGCTTGGCATTTTCCACAGCAATTCATAGCTATCTTTCAGTGTATCGAAATCGGGTACCACTTGTTTTAGCTGACCGTCTTTGCTCGATTTCACGCTGATAAGACCACGTGGTGGCTCAATACCATTGGTCGCATTGGAGATTTGCGACGAGGTTTCTGATGGCATTAATGCCGACAGCGTCGAGTTACGCAGGCCATATTGCTTGATATCGCTACGCAGTGATTCCCAGTCTAAGTGCAATGGTTCAGCACAAATTTTATCTAGGTCACGTTTGTAGGTATCGATTGGCAAAATACCTTGAGAGTAAGTGGTCTCGTGGAATAACGGACATGCCCCTTGCTCTTTGGCCAAGTTCATTGAGGCTTTCAGTAAATAGTACTGAATCGCTTCGAAGGTTCTGTGGGTTAAAGCGTTCGCGCTACCATCAGAATACTTCATGCCATTTTTCGCTAAATAGTTAGCGAAGTTGATCACACCTATGCCTAAAGTACGGCGATTCATCGAGGCGATTTGCGCGGCCTTGATAGGATAATCTTGATAATCCAATAAATTATCCAGTGCGCGTACGGCGAGGTCGGCTAATGGCTCAATATCAGATAACTCTTTGATAGAACCTAAGTTAAGTGCTGACAGCGTACAAAGCGCGATTTCACCTTCTGGATCATCGATGTTGTTTAATGGTTTAGTCGGCAGGGCGATTTCAAGACACAGGTTAGACTGTCTGATCGGCGCGACTTTTGAATCAAACGGGCTGTGAGTGTTGCAGTGATCCACGTTCTGAATGTAGATACGGCCCGTTGAGGCACGCTCTTGCATCATCAGTGAAAACAGTTCAACGGCTTTTATCGTTTTCTTACGAATGTTGCTGTCTTGCTCATATTGCACATATAAACGTTCGAATTCGTTTTGATCTTCAAAGAAAGCATCGTACAAGCCAGGTACGTCAGATGGGCTAAATAAACTGATGTTCTCGCCTTTGATCAGACGTTGATACATGACTTTGTTCAACTGCACACCGTAGTCTAAATGACGGATACGGTTGTCTTCGACGCCGCGGTTATTTTTCAATACCAGCAGAGATTCGACTTCTAAGTGCCAAATAGGGTAGAACAGGGTCGCAGCACCGCCACGCACGCCGCCTTGAGAGCACGACTTCACTGCGGTTTGGAAATACTTATAGAAAGGTAAACAACCTGTGTGGAAGGCTTCACCACCACGGATTGGGCTACCTAAGGCACGAATACGACCGGCGTTAATACCGATACCCGCACGTTGGCTGACGTATTTCACGATAGACGAAGCGGTCGCGTTGATAGAATCTAAGCTGTCACCACATTCGATCAGTACGCAAGAGCTAAACTGACGCGTTGGGGTGCGCACACCGGCCATAATTGGCGTTGGCAGCGACAGTTTAAAAGTTGATACCGCGTCATAGAAATCTTTAACGTATTTCAGGCGCGTCTCTTTTGGATAACGGGCAAACAAGCAAGCCGCGACCAAAATGTAAAGGAACTGCGCGCTCTCATAGATTTCGTGGGTCACACGGTTTTGAACTAAATATTTGCCTTCAAGCTGTTTTACCGCTGCGTAAGAGAAGTCCATATCGCGCCAATGGTCGATATAGGTATCCATCACATCCAGCTCTTCGCGAGTGTAATCTCTTAAAATGTGTTGATCGTATTTACCTAGCTCAACCAACTTAGTCACGTGAGCATACAATGCGGGCGGCTCAAACTGACCGAAGGCCTTCTTACGCAAATGAAACACTGCTAAACGGGCAGCGAGGAACTGATAGTCCGGTGATTCTGGAGAAATTAAATCCGCCGCAGCCTTGATAATGGTTTCATGGATAGCTTCGGTTGGGATGCCATCGAAAAACTGTAGGTGCGAGCGAAGTTCAACTTCCGAAACAGAAACGTTTTTTAATCCCTTGGCTGCCCAAGTAATTACGCGGTGTATTTTTTCGAGATCGATATTCTCACGATCGCCACAGCGTTTTGTGACTGTCATAGTGCTATTCATTTGGAGATAGGCCTTGGTTCTTATATGTATTTAGGTGAGCAAAATCACCGTACGTATCCTTGTAAAACAATCAATAATCGTCCCTTAAATACAGCTGACTGGTTAAAAACGAGTCAATTAAGCGGCGAGCTTCTAGTGTGTCTGATTGTTACCTATACACAAGATATGGTGTTTTAAATTATATGGGATACAAGATAGTGAGGTTTGCCCCTATTTGCAAGTCTGAATTCAGGGGACATCTTGTGGATAACGTGAGGATAAACTTTTGCGTTAGTAACGACTAACCTTGAAGCTCAATTTCAGGTTAGCGTGTCACACTCATGGGGGATTTTTAGGCGATCTTTTTCTTTAGATCGCGATCGCTCACGAGTGCCGATCTTTTATGCGCCTGACTTTTTCCGTGGGTCATAAATAGTATGCTGACACACTGATTTCCGTCAGTGAAATTATGTATTGGATGCCTTATTCTTGAGCATTGTAGGCGCTGTTTTTGGTTGATGTTGTTAAGCCAATGCTTCGATTAGTGCTTGATGTAGCTCAGTTGGGCTCGCAAAATGCGCGTGCGCTGGCCATTGCAACGGCTTGTCGTTCACGCCCAGATAACCCCATAGGGCCACGCCGCCTAACATGCCAGCAGCCTTGGCCGCGAGCAAATCTCGCTCGGCATCCCCAAGATACAAAATGTGTTCTGGAGCACAGTTCAGCTGTTGTGCGCCTAACAGCATAGGTGCAGTGTGGGGTTTTGGGTGTTTTGTAGAATCGCCACTAATGATAACGGGCATACGCAAGTGTAAATTCAGTTTTCGCAATAAGGGACGGGTAAAGCGCGCAGGCTTGTTGGTGATCACCCCAAACGGCAGCTGAGTTAACTCGAGCCAGTCGAGTAATGCCGCTATGCCTGTGAATAGCGCACAGTGATCGCCATTTATACGCTGATAGTGGGCGAGTAGCCCTTGCTGAACTTGAGACCGAAGATCTTCTGCCGCATCAGGGATCGCGGCATCGACTAAGGCAAAACTGCCGTGGGATGCGGCGTAGCGCATGGCCGCTAACGGCTGCGCGGCGATGCCGACATCTTGAAGACTTAAATTGAGGGCTTGCACCAGATCCGGCGCGGTATCGGCTAAGGTGCCGTCGAGATCGAACAGTACGCCTTTGATCTGTGCCAGACTCATATTAATCAACCTTACGCGTCGCTATCATGTAATTCACATCAACCTTAGGCGTGTACTTAAAAATGCCCGTCAATGGGTTGTAGCTTACCCCTAAGGCATCGGTACAGATAAGATCGGTATTATCTACTAGCTCAATCAGCTCCGAAGGCTTAATGAATTTTTTATGCTCGTGGGTGCCAACTGGCAGCATTTTTAGCAAATATTCCGCACCTAAAATGGTGTGCACGTAGGATTTAATGTTGCGGTTGATGGTGGAGAAAAACACATGACCACCGGGTTTGACCATGTCACAGCATGCTTTAATCACAGATTGTGGATCGGGTACATGTTCGAGCATTTCCATGCAGGTCACCACATCGTAATAGGCTTGATGATCTTGGCTGTGGGCCTCGGCAGTATTTTTTACATAATTAATGCTCACGCCCGTTTCGAGGGCATGTAGGCGGGCGACTTCTAAGGGCTCATCACCCATATCTAAGCCATCAACCTCGGCGCCGATGCGGGCCATGCTTTCAGACAAAATGCCGCCACCACAGCCGACATCGAGCACTTTCTTGCCGAAAATACCGCCAGCGGTTTGATCGATATAGTTTAAGCGCAGCGGGTTTAATAGATGCAGCGGCTTAAATTCGCCGTTGAGATCCCACCAAGTTTCGGCCATACGTTCAAACTTTGCGATTTCCTGTGGGTCTACATTGGTATTCTGATGCATGCTATTACCTGAAGAAGCTGTATTGTGCGGCTATTATAACGACTATGTTTGATAAACAAAGTGCTCGACTGAGCTAAGCCCTTGTGGTTGAGTGAATTTTCAGCAGTTATCTGCTTTTATGTTAATTGTTGTGCTCCGTATCGACCTTTTACTTTATCCCTTTGACGATTTTTCCTCATCGTAAGCCGTGAATTTCAACGCTTGTTTATCTCACAAACGACCAAATTGACAGTGTTTTCATCTATTAAGCCACCAGACTCTCAATTCGATAATGATAGGTCTGGCGACATTAAATAACTGTGTTAGAATGCCAAATCACGTTTTTGGGCTAGGCAATGATACGGATTATACGTTGTCGGCTATTTTTCAGGGGAACGAGCAGTTTATGACTGATCTGGCATCATCTATTTCGCCAATTAATATCGAAGACGAACTAAAGAATTCGTACCTTGATTACGCCATGAGCGTTATCGTGGGACGTGCATTACCAGACGTGCGCGACGGCTTAAAGCCGGTTCATCGCCGCGTTCTGTTTGCCATGAGTGAATTGAAGAACGATTGGAACAAGCCTTACAAAAAATCTGCCCGTGTGGTCGGTGACGTCATCGGTAAATATCACCCCCATGGTGATTCTGCTGTTTATGACACTATCGTCCGTATGGCCCAGCCATTCTCACTGCGTTACACCTTAGTAGACGGCCAAGGTAACTTCGGTTCGGTCGACGGTGACTCAGCGGCGGCAATGCGTTATACCGAAATCCGTATGGATAAGTTAGCGCACCAATTACTAGCTGATCTTGAAAAAGAGACAGTGGATTTCGTCCCTAACTACGACGGCACAGAACAGATCCCAGCTGTATTACCTACACGCGTACCTAACCTGTTAATTAACGGTTCATCGGGTATTGCGGTAGGTATGGCAACCAACATCCCACCACACAACCTAACGGAAGTTGTGAAAGGCTGTTTGGCATTGATTGAAGAACCTTCACTGTCGATTGAACAGTTGATGGAATATATTCCAGGTCCGGATTTCCCCACTGCAGCGATTATCAACGGCCGTAAAGGCATTATTGATGCCTATAAAACTGGCCGTGGCCGCGCGATCATGCGTGCTCTGGCAGATGTGGAAACCGAAGATAATGGCCGTGAGCGTATAATCGTCACTGAAATCCCATATCAAGTGAACAAAGCCCGTTTAATCGAGAAGATTGCCGAGCTGGTTAAAGATAAAAAGCTTGAAGGGATCAGCGGCCTACGCGACGAGTCTGATAAAGACGGTATGCGTATCGTTATCGAAATTAAGCGCGGTGAAGTGGGCGAGGTTGTACTAAATAACCTTTATGCTCAAACGCAAATGCAGTGTTCTTTCGGGATTAACATGGTGGCCCTGACCAATGGTCAGCCTAAACTGTTTAACCTTAAAGAAATGCTCGAATGCTTTATTTTGCATCGCCGTGAAGTGGTGACGCGTCGTACCGTATTTGAACTGCGTAAAGCCCGTGAGCGTGCCCATATTTTGGAAGCGCTGGCGGTTGCACTGGCTAACATTGACCCGATTATTGCACTGATCAAAGCCTCACCCACGCCTGCGGATGCCAAAGTGAAATTGGTTGAGCAAGGTTGGGAATTAGGCCACGTTCAAGGCATGCTGGAAAAAGCGGGCGATGACGCCGCGCGTCCAGAGTGGTTAGAGCCACAATACGGTATTCGTGACGGTCAATATTTCCTGACTGAGCAACAAGCTCAGGCCATTCTGGAACTGCGTTTACACCGTTTGACTGGTCTTGAGCACGATAAGATCATCGCCGAATACGAAGAACTGCTCGAATTTATCGCGGGTCTGCTGTTTATTCTGCGCAGTCCTGAGCGTTTGATGGAAGTGATCAAGGAAGAATTAGTTCAAATCCTTGAAGAATATGGTGATGCGCGCCGTACAGTGATCAATGCCAACGAAGTCGATATGAGTCTTGAAGACTTGATCAACGAAGAAGACGTTGTGGTAACACTGTCGCACTTAGGTTATGCCAAGTATCAACCGTTGACCGATTACCAAGCCCAGCGCCGTGGTGGTAAAGGTAAAGCCGCGACGAAAGTGAAAGATGAAGATTTCGTCGAGAAGCTGTTAGTTGCCAATACCCATGACACCATTTTGTGCTTCTCTGACTTTGGTAAGATGTACTGGCTCAAAGTGTATCAATTGCCATTAGCGAGCCGTACGGCCCGTGGTCGTCCAATTGTTAACTTGCTGCCGTTATCCGATGGCGAGCGCATTACTGCGATTCTGCCAGTACGTGAATACGCGGCTGACAAGTACATCATCATGGCCACCTCACACGGTACTGTGAAGAAAACCGCACTAACTGCTTATAGCAACCCACGTGCAAACGGCATTATCGCCGTTAACCTCAAAGACGGTGACCAACTGATCGGTGTCGATATCACTAACGGTGATGACGAAATCATGTTGTTCTCGAACGAAGGGAAAGTGGTTCGCTTTGGTGAGAAAGTTCGTGATTCTGAAACTGGCGAAGTGAAAACCGATCCTGAAACCGGTGAAGAAGTGTTGTCACTGCGTCCTATGGGCCGTACTGCAACAGGCGTTCGTGGTATCCGTTTAGAAGAAGGTCAGAAAGTCGTGTCGCTTATTGTACCCAAAGGCGATGGCGCGATTCTGACTGTGACTGAAAACGGTTACGGTAAACGGACGCAACTGTCTGAATATCCTGCGAAGAGCCGTGCGACTAAAGGTGTGGTTTCAATCAAGGTGAGCGAACGTAATGGCGCTGTTGTTGGGGCTGTTCAAGTCGGTCTTAACGACGAACTGATGCTTATCAGTGATAAAGGTACCTTAGTGCGTACACCTGCGAGCGGCGTGTCTATCATTGGCCGTAACACTCAAGGTGTAACGATTATCCGTACTGCGGGCGACGAGAAAGTGGTCGGCCTACAACGTATCGACGAAATCCAAACTGAAGAAGATGAAGTCGAGCTGGATGAAAACGGTTTACCGATTGTTCCTGTCATTATCGAAGGCGAATTAGCTGACGATGCTCTTGAAGAAGCGCTGGATGACGAAGAAGAGTTGGACGAAGATGAAGACGAGCTTGCTGATGATGAGCAAGACGAAGAGTAATTAAGTGTCATATTAACGAGCGTCCAATTGGACGCTCGTTTTTTTAATGGCATTGATGTTGATAGCATTGTTCGTTTTAGAATGGTTTCGTATTTATCAATACATACATCATGGTTGGGATTAAGGAGAGTGTCAGTGAGCGCGATTTATAATTTCTGTGCTGGACCTGCAATGTTACCCGCAGCGGTAATGAAAAAAGCACAACAGGAATTACTTGATTGGAATGGCCAAGGCGTTTCCGTGATGGAAATCAGCCACCGAAGTAAAGAGTTCATCGCGCTTACACAACAAGCCGAGTCCGATTTACGTGAACTGATGCAGATCCCCACAAATTACCATGTGCTATTTATGCACGGCGGTGGTCGTGGACAGTTCTCCGCTGTTGTGAATAATTTTTTAGGTAATCATGGCCGAGCCCTGTATTTAGTCAGTGGTCAATGGTCATCTGCCGCGTTAGCCGAAGCACAAAAGCTCGTGGGTGAAGCGCAGATTGATAGCTTGAATATTGTTGAAAAACACAATGGACTCAATGCGGTTGTCTTACCTGATTTACATAAAATCGATGCCGATTATCGCTATGTTCACTATTGCCCTAATGAGACAGTAGATGGTATCGAAATTTTTGATGAATTAGACTCACCTTGGCCAATTGTTGCCGATTTATCGTCAACCATTATGTCACGTGAAATCGACGTCAGCCGCTACGGTTTGATTTACGCTGGCGCACAAAAGAACATAGGTCCATCGGGTCTGTCGATAGTGATAGTGCGCGATGACATGTTAAAACTGCCGAGTTTACCGCAGTCGTCCATCATGGACTATCGTTTAGCCGTTGAGCATGATTCTATGTTCAACACACCGCCAACCTTTGCTTGGTATCTCGCCGCTGAAGTCTTTGCTTGGCTTAAGTCCATTGGCGGCATTGCGAGTATTGCAAAAATTAATCAACAAAAAGCGCAGATGTTATATCAATGCATTGATGGTAATGCTTTCTACCGTAATGGGGTTGTTGCAGCGAACCGCTCACAAATGAACGTGACTTTCCAATTAGTCAACGAAGCGCTCGATAGTGAGTTCCTAAAGCAAGCCCAAATAGCTGGACTCGTTGCCTTAAAGGGCCATCGTATCGTAGGTGGTATGCGTGCTAGCCTCTATAATGCAATGCCACTCGATGGCGTAGTTGCCTTGGTCAAGTTTATGAATGAGTTTGCAAACAAACATAGCTAGGCTTAGCTGTATTGAGTTACTCATTAGCTTGCGACGCTTAGCGTCTAGAGTTTGCTGCTTGAATATCAACGTTATGCTTATTGAATGTTGATCATCAGTTAGCCATCTCAAGTGAGACATCCCAAAAGCGAATGCTCAAATGCATTCGCTTTTTTGTTAACTTTAATTTATCGACAATGGCGTTAAGCAAGATGACGTTGAGACCAGATGCCTTCAAGAACACTCGTTTTGAGAAAGCCTGTGAGCTGACGCGCATTACTGAGTAAGATGCTGGGTTAGTTGTATGTTATTGTTTATCATAATTAAAAGAACGTATCTTTAGATGTGTATACACGATAAATCAATAGGATGTCACCGATGGATTTGGCCAAGCTTTCGCGGATTAGTATGAAGCATTTGATCACTTTGCATGTGATGCTCGATACCCTGAGTGTAACCGCCAGCGCCGAACGTTTATGTTTAAGCCCCTCATCCGTCAGTAAAACCTTAAGCCAGCTCAGGGACAGTTTAAACGATGAACTGTTCTATCGTAACGGCAACTCACTGGTAGCAACCCCATTGGCAAGACGATTAGGGCCAAGCGTGCAGCAGATGATCAATGATATGAATCAGATCATGAGTCAGGATGCGTTTAACCCTGCACATTTTGAGGGGCGTTTTTCGCTTGCGATGCGCGAAAGCACCTTTGAACTGCTGGCCGCCAAGCTCAGCGCCCATATTCTGAGCTTGGCTCCTAATATCCGCCTCGATATTTACAGCAAAGACAATATTGGTTTTGATGGATTGCTTAAAGGTACATTAGACTTTGTGCTGTTACCCCATGATCTGAGTCAACCTAATCCTCTTCAAGACGATCTGGTGTGGGAAACCTTGTTTAGCGATGAAATGATCTGCCTGATGAATTCGTCCCATCCCTTGGCAAAGCAGCGAAACATCAGCTTTGATGATTACCTAAGTTACCGCCATATTGGCATTACCGATACGGATCTCAGTACGCCTTTTTTTGATATTTTGCTCGCCCAACAATCTAAAAAACGGGCCGTCCCCATTTCGGTCCCAGACTTTGGCAGTGCGGCGTTAATGTGCCATCACAGTGAGTTGCTTTTTACCTGCTCGCGCCGCTGGGCATCCATCGCTAGCCAAGCCAAAGGCTTAACGATTAAATCTTTACCCATAGAATATGGCAAAGTGGCTTACAGCCTGGTTTGGCATAGTCAAAGCATGAAAGATCCCGCACTGCGCTGGCTTTATGAGCAAATTTTGCTTTGCAGTTGTTAAAGGTATATGGAAGGTAACACGAGATTGGTTACGCCTCGCTTTGTAAGGGTTGCGGCTAAGCGTTCAATATCGGCTTGTTTACAGCTTGGCCAATTGAGTGCTGCATCGACAACACCATGATGGTGAAAGGCATTTAACTTAACTCGCGTATCTGGGCCTAGCAGAAGTAAATAGGTCGCTAGTGCTTCTATTTCTTCCTCGTAATCCGTGATGCTTGGAATGTGCAGCAATCTCACCTCATACAGTTTTTGCTGTTTAGCCAATAACTGGATTGATTTGAACACGGCATGGTTATCACGACCGGTAATATACCTATGGGTATCCTGTTGCCACGCTTTAAGATCCACCATAGCGCCATCTAAAAACGGCAGCAGTTTATGCCATCCCGTTAGACTCAAACTGCCATTGGTGTCGAGCATACAAGTCAGGTGTGATAACGGCTTTGTGGCCTTAATCGCTTGAAACAACGCAATAATAAACGGCAGTTGCAGGCTCGCTTCGCCGCCGCTAACCGTAATGCCATTAATAAAGTGACGCTGACTATGGAGAATCGTCAGTATATCCTCAACGGTGTAACGAGTGATCTTAGGGCTCGCTTGTTTTGGGCACACGGCAAGGCAGGTATCGCATTGGCTACAATGCTCACTATCCCATTGAATGTGATGCTTATTATTGAGATTTATCAATGTCAGCGCATTTTCAGGGCAGGTGGCGACACAATCGCCACAAGCATCACATAAGCCTATGGTATGTGGGTTATGGCAGTTTTTGCATTGATAGTTGCAGCCCTGCAGGAATAATACGAGCCTGCTGCCAGGCCCGTCGACGCATGAAAAGGGCAATAGCTGACTGACAATAGTGTGTCTATTTAAAGACACAAGGGGAGTGTTCATGGGCGATAACTCGTGCTTGTCGTTGCAATATTCCCGTATTAACCGCAGCTTCTGCGGCTAAGCCTGTGGTATTGAGACGCGAGCCGCACTGTTTAAACGCTTCAATATCTGAGCGTTTTACCATATAGCCAGTCACGCGCATTAAATCGTTAGAGGCGACATTGGCGGTAAACTCCCTAAAACCTAACTCAAGTGCGGCTTTACACAGTTGGAACATAGCTTGAGGATTGGATTTGACGGTTTCATCGATAGTCAAAATATCACTAATCCCCGCCGTATAATATTGATGATGTTGTGCTAGGGCTTGAATATGGGCGATGGGATTGGGTTCTGTGCCATAGGGAATACGAACACCTGGTGTCACATCTTTATCGAGACTAATACCGCCCTGTGAATGCAGTAGTGCCCGTCCATGGAAGCCATGCGCAACGGGTGTGGATTTCACTATGGCATCGAGCGCAGCAGAAATACGATAGCCCAGCTGATTTGCATCTGTCTGATGACCATAGCCAGTGTGTTGATCTAGTTGAGATAACTTCGTTGCATCAGTAGCCGTGAATGTCCGCAGAATATTCACGGCTTCTGCCATGCCGTAAATACCAAACATGGGTGCAAAGCGCGATTCATCAATCAATTGCTCTTTAACTAAAAAACTGTCAAAGAAGTGTGATTCTTGATGCAAAAATGCCGAGCGCGCGTCAATGAGCTCGAAGGTGAGTGAGCAGTAATTTGGCAATACAGTATCAAAAAAATCGTTTATAGAATTGGCCTTTAACGCCACTTCTTTAAGATTAAGTCGAACTAAGGTATTGGCGCCGCCCGCTAACGGCAACGCGTTGTAGCAACTGACAATACCAAAACCGCGCTCATCAAACGCACTGGCATGCAGTGGGTAATTCGCGATATGCGGCTTACTGCACTGACAAATATTGGTGGTCGCAAGCAACAACAATTCATCCGGTGTGACGGCGGGGTCGTACATAAAAGTCAAATTGGGTGCAACTTGTTTTAACTCGGCATCAATGCGCAGTAGGGTGCGGCAAACGATGTTATCTGTAGGGCCAATATTCACATGCATAAAGGCATCGGGCAGGGTTCTATCGAGCATGATCCAGAACAGTTTTAATTTACGATAAAGGACTTCCGCATCTATTCCTTCAACGAAAGGCATCAAAATGTCATCCAGCTGACCTAAATACACGGGGATATTGGTCACCGATGGCACGTGATGGTACAGAATCGTTAAGGCATTGATGGCTTCGTCCAAGTTTTTTGCCGCTGATAACTCTAAGTATTCAGAGCCTTGTTGAAGGTAGCGGGCATAATCTGGCAACACATAGCGTGGTTTAAAAGGCGCATGGCCTTCAAACATGTCGCAAATAATACCGTCATTCATCGCCGCGTTTACCTCGGGCGATATCGACATATAGGGCAAACTGGCTTCCGCTTCTAATGCTAAATAGTTGGATTTTTGCTTGGGTGAAAGCTGCGGGTTGGTGACGATTTGCACTAATTTATCTTGTAATAACATGGCTGAACATCCACAAGTTCTATGATGACCACTAATCTACTCAGTGGCGTTGGCTTTAAAAAGTGAAAATAGCCGCAGTCCTGATTAATGAAATGGAAATCCGCCGACTGAGGTCACAATTTGTGGCTTATTGCGATAAAGCCGCGATGTCAAAATCGCTAGAATGTGGTTTTACGATTAAAAATAAATGCTTGAACAGTGAGACGTGGCCTTGCTTGTCATATTGGGGATATGAAATAGAGGATAATAAACTGCCAAAACTTATCGGGTGGGATGATTAAAAAATTTAACACTTGAGGCGGTAAATGAACTCTGCTGTATTCCTTTATTGCGGGAATACAGCAGAGTGAGCGGTTCAGATAAACTCAGCGGCTTAAAGCACTTTAGCAATCGATTGGGCTAAGTAATCAACGTTATCTTCACTGATCCCAGCAATACTGATGCGGCTTGAACCTACCATATAGATGCTGAATTCTTTTTGTAGGCGCGCCACTTGCTCTGGAGCCACCCCAAGGAAAGAGAACATACCTTTTTGGCGGGCGATAAAGCTAAAGTCACGGTTTACGCCATTGGCTTTAAGTTTATCCACTAAGATGGCGCGGTTGCCGTTGATGCGATCGCGCATCACTTTCAGCTCATCAAGCCATTCTTGGGTTAATTCTTTTGATCCTAAAATCGTCTCAACAATCGCCGCGCCATGGGCAGGTGGCATAGAGTAAAGGCAGCGAACCACATAAAGTAGTACAGATTGCGCGACATTGGCGGTATTGGCATCTTTGGCAATCACAGAACACGAACCGATACGCTCACGGTACAAACCGAAGTTTTTCGAGCATGAGCTGCACAGGATCATATTATCGACCGCTGCCGCCATATGACGCACACCGTAGGCATCAATATCAACGCCATCACCAAAGCCTTGGTAGGCCATGTCAATCAGTGGCGTAAAGCCTTGATCTTTTGTCAGGGCAATCACTTTATCCCATTGTTCTGTGGTTAAATCCATTCCGCTCGGATTATGGCAACAGGCATGGAATAACACCACATCGTCAGGACTCACTTGCGATAGGGCAGCAAGCATCTCATCAAATTTCAATGATTTGCTATCGTAGTCATAATAAGGATAGGTTTTAACGGTAATGCCAGCCGCTTCGAACAAACCGATGTGGTTTGCCCAAGTTGGG
This sequence comes from Shewanella sp. SM29, assembly GCF_025654245.1. NCBI lineage: Bacteria > Pseudomonadati > Pseudomonadota > Gammaproteobacteria > Alteromonadales > Shewanellaceae > Shewanella > Shewanella sp. SM29. The sequence goes on along the minus strand of NZ_JAKKRN010000039.1, from coordinate 30,408 downwards.
TCGCTTACCCATAATACCGCATTCGGGTTGCAGCGCTTGATAAAGTCACCGGCCACGCGCAGTGCGCCAGTACCACCGGGTGTCGATACAGTGCGGATACGGTTAGCTATGATGGCACTGTGACCAGCACCAAAGGCGAGTTCAGTCATCAAGGTGTTGAATTGTGGCGAGCCGGTTGGACCGATATACACTTTAGTGGTTTCGGTATCGAGACGGAATTTCTCGGCTTTTTTCACGCAGCTCAGGATCGGGGTCACGCCTGTAGGGTCTTTATAAACGCCCACACCTAAATCAACTTTTTGCGGGTGGGTGTCTTCGCGGTACTGAGTCAACAAGCCAAGGATGGGATCTGCTGGCATTGCGATGAGTGAGTTAAACATAGCTCCATCTACCTTTCTGGTTATAGTGCAAACGTGATTGTTCGTATCAGATATGCGTTATTTATCGTTTGGAGGGTAGAATAGCGCGGAAAGGTAAAGTAATTAAAGTGAAAACTGTGATTAAACGCCAGTTATCTTGGCAAAAAAGCCTGCCAAAAATACGGTTAAATCATAAATTAACCGCTTAAATTTTGCGTTTTTGTTATTTTTACACTGATCTCAGCAAATAATCTGACCAAAATGCCATTTTTCTCGAAAAAACGGTTGAATCCTTAGCGACAATCGGTAATTTTATAACGACGAAGCACTAACAAGGCCCCAATCTCCTTTTATTTGTAATCTTAACTTGACGCACTGTAGCGTGAAGTTGCCATTTTGCGTATTCAGTCCGCGTGATCGTGATGATGACGCCCTATAGAGAAAGAAGATTTATTCATGAAGCAATTACGTCTTGAACCTGTTGTGCAAGTCCGCGGTGAAATCAATATTCCGGGCTCAAAAAGTATTTCAAATCGAGCCTTATTATTGGCCACCTTAGCCCAAGGTACTACCACGCTCACCAATCTGCTCGATTCAGATGATATCCGCCACATGTTGGCCTCCCTCAAGCAGTTAGGGGTGAACTACCGTTTATCGCAAAACAATACTGTGTGTGAACTCAATGGTTTAGGTGGTGTGATTTCCTCAGCATCCGCGCAGGAATTGTTTTTAGGCAATGCGGGTACCGCAATGCGCCCCTTATGCGCCGCCTTAACCTTAGGCCAAGGTGAATTTACCCTCACGGGTGAACCACGTATGGAAGAGCGTCCGATTGGCGATTTAGTCGATGCCTTAAGGCAACTCGGTGCCAATGTCGTTTACCTTAAAAATGACGGTTTCCCACCGCTGACGATTAATGCCACTGGCCTTAATGGCGGTGATGTTGAAATTGCAGGCGATTTATCGAGCCAGTTTTTAACGGCTTTGTTGATGGTGGCGCCGCTTGCTAAGGGCAGCGTCAATATTCATGTCAAAGGCGAATTAGTCTCTAAGCCTTATATCGATATTACTATCGCCTTGATGGCGCAGTTCGGCGTTAACGTCATTAACCATGACTACGCGCGTTTTGAGATTGTTGCAGGCCAGCGTTATATATCACCGGGTAAAGTACTGGTAGAAGGCGATGCGTCATCGGCATCGTATTTCCTCGCGGCAGGGGCGATTAAGGGCGGCGAAGTCAAAGTCACGGGTGTGGGCCGTTTGAGTATTCAAGGCGATGTAAAATTTGCCGATGTGCTCGAAAAAATGGGCGCAGATATCGAGTGGGGCGATGACTATATTATTGCCCGTGGCTCCCAATTAACGGCCGTCGACTTAGACATGAACCACATTCCCGATGCGGCCATGACCATTGCAACCGCAGCCTTATTTGCTAAAGGCACGACGGTTATTCGCAATATCTATAACTGGCGTATTAAAGAAACCGACCGGTTAGCGGCTATGGCAACTGAACTGCGAAAAGTGGGCGCCGAGGTTGAAGAGGGGAATGACTACATTAAAATCACTCCGCCTGCCGTGATTAACACCGCTGAAATTGATACCTACAATGATCACCGCATGGCCATGTGCTTTTCTATGCTGGCATTTGCCGATTGCGGTATCACCATCAATGATCCTGACTGTACTTCTAAAACATTCCCTGACTATTTTAAGCAGTTTGCGAGCCTGCAAGGCTAAGTCTGTTTGTTTCGTCATTGTTACAACCATCAATGTCAAGAATAGCAAGCCGTATTTGTGCGGCTGCTAATCTTCATAAAAAATCAACGGATTTTGTTTGTCTTTTGTTGTACAATGCGGCGCGCTCATTTTCGGGGGCTCACTTGATGAACTCACGGATGATGGTTATTTTTGCGGAGGAATGTATGTCTGAACGGGCTCCTGTAGTCACAATCGACGGCCCAAGTGGTGCTGGCAAAGGTACAATTAGTCAATTATTGGCTCAGCATCTAGGTTGGCAACTACTTGATAGTGGTGCCATTTACCGAGTTCTTGCGCTTGCAGCAATTCATCATAACGTTGAACTGGAAAATGAAGAGTCTATCACGTTGTTAGCGGCACATCTGGATGTGAAGTTTCTAACAGGCAATGATAAAGATCCGGTTCAAGTGATATTGGAAGGTGAAGACGTCACCAACGACATTCGCACCCAAGAGTGCTCGAATGCCGCTTCAAAAGTCGCTGCCTTTCCACGGGTGAGAGAAGCCTTATTACGTCGCCAACGGGCCTTTAAAACGGCGCCAGGATTAATTGCCGATGGTCGTGACATGGGAACAGTCGTTTTCCCAAGTGCGCCGGCAAAATTATATTTAACCGCCTCAGCTGAAGAGCGTGCCCAAAGACGCTATAATCAGTTGCAGGACAAGGGCTTCGATGTTAATATCGAGCGCCTTTTAAGTGAAATTATCGAACGTGATGACCGCGATATGAATCGTCCGGTGGCTCCTTTAGTCCCCGCCGAGGACGCGCTCATTATCGATACTAGCGGTAAGGGTATTGATGAAGTGCTAGCGCTTGCGCTTAACTTTATCAACCAAAAATTATCCGGCACTAACTAAGTTAGTCCACCGGATAGGTATTCGTATTAAGGATGATACGGATAATTTGACTGACTCCACGTCTAGGACGGACAGTGGTTTAATAAAGAAAGTAACCTAAACATGACTGAATCTTTTGCTGATCTATTTGAACAATCCCTTCAAACTCTGGAATTCCGTCCAGGCTCTATCGTTCGTGGTACTGTTGTATCAATCAAAAACGGTATGGTACTGGTTGACGCGGGTCTGAAGTCTGAAAGCCCAATCCCAGCTGAACAATTCAAAAACGCTCAAGGCGTTTTAGAAATTCAAGTTGGCGATGAAGTTGACGTAGCTCTTGACTCTGTTGAAGACGGCTTCGGTGAGACTCAACTGTCTCGCGAAAAAGCGAAACGTCATGAAGCTTGGATCGTTCTGGAAAAAGCTTATGAAGATGCTGAAACTGTAATCGGTATCATCAATGGTAAAGTTAAAGGCGGTTTCACTGTTGAATTAAACGGTATCCGTGCCTTCTTACCAGGTTCTCTAGTTGACGTGCGCCCAGTTCGCGACACCGCTCACTTAGAGTACAAAGAATTAGAATTCAAAGTTATCAAGCTAGACCAGAAGCGTAACAACGTTGTTGTTTCTCGTCGTGCAGTTATCGAATCAGAAAGCAGCGCTGAGCGTGATGCACTGTTAGAAAACCTGCAAGAAGGTCAAGCAGTTAAGGGTATCGTTAAGAACCTGACTGACTACGGTGCATTCGTAGATTTAGGTGGTGTTGACGGTCTGCTACATATCACAGATATGGCGTGGAAACGTGTTAAACATCCATCAGAAATCGTCAATGTTGGCGATGAAATCAACGTTAAAGTACTGAAGTACGATCGTGAGCGCACTCGTGTGTCTTTAGGTCTGAAACAACTTGGCGAAGATCCATGGTTAGAAATCAGCAAACGCTACCCAGAAAACACACGTTTAACTGGTCGCGTTACTAACCTAACTGACTACGGTTGCTTCGTAGAAATCGAAGAAGGCGTTGAAGGTCTGGTTCACGTTTCTGAAATGGATTGGACTAACAAGAACATTCACCCATCTAAAGTAGTTAACTTAGGTGATGAAGTTGAAGTTCTGGTTCTGGACATCGATGAAGAGCGTCGTCGTATTTCTCTAGGTCTGAAACAATGTAAGACCAATCCATGGGATGACTTCGCAACTCGTTACAACAAAGGCGACAAGGTTTCTGGTAAGATCAAGTCAATCACTGACTTCGGTATCTTTATCGGTCTTGACGGCGGTATCGATGGTCTAGTTCACCTGTCTGACATTTCTTGGAACGGTACTGGCGAAGACGCAGTTTCTGAATACAAGAAAGGCGATGAAATCCATGCAGTGGTTCTGTCTGTAGATCCAGAGCGTGAGCGCATCAGCTTAGGTGTTAAGCAAACTGAAGATGATCCATTCAACGCATACTTGGCTGACAAGAAGAAAGGTACTATCGTAAACGGTACTGTTTCTGCTGTTGATGCTAAAGGTGTGACTGTTGAACTGGCTGACACTGTTGAAGGTTACATCCGTGTAGCTGACATTTCACGTGAGCGTATCGAAGATGCATCTACTGTCTATAATGTAGGTGATGCAATCGAAGCTAAGTTCATGGGTGTTGACCGTAAGAACCGCTCTATCAGCCTGTCAATCAAAGCGAAAGACGAAGCTGAAGAGAAAGAAGTAATGGCGACTCTGAACAAACAAGATGACGCTGTTATTAGCAATGCAATGGCTGAAGCGTTTAAAGCAGCTCGTAAATAATCGCCTGTTGTTTGGGGAGACATCTCTCCCCATTAGGCGACTGTGTTTGGCTTGATAATAGGGGATAGCTAGGATGACGAAATCTGAACTTATCGAAAAACTCGCCACCAGGCAGTCGCAGCTGTCGGCGAAAGAGGTTGAAGGCGCAATCAAAGAAATGTTGGAGCAAATGGCAACAACATTAGAAAGCGGTGATCGTATTGAGATCCGTGGCTTTGGTAGTTTCTCGCTTCACTATCGTGCACCGCGGACTGGCCGTAATCCAAAGACTGGTTCATCAGTCGATTTGGAAGGTAAATACGTCCCGCACTTTAAGCCAGGCAAAGAACTGCGCGAGCGTGTTGACGCCGTTAATGTGTGATTGACCGCATAGTAAAAAGCCTCCGTTAGGAGGCTTTTTTGTATCGATTGCAAGGCAATGCTGGTCAGCTTAGTAAATTTCTTGGATAATCATTAAATTGAAACGCGTTTAGGGAGTGCAGCGTGAAATCATTTGTAGCAACTGTGCTTGTGGCACTGTTATTTATTTTGGCGTTGATTTTTGGCGCGCGCAACGAACAAGTGGTGACTATCAGCTATTTTGTCGCACAGGGTGAATATCGTTTACCTGTTGTGTTAGCGATTGTCTTTTTTGCTGGTTTTATTTTGAGTTGGTTATTTGCTAGCTACTATATTGTTCGCTTGAAATTAAGTTTAGCGGCAACTAAAAAGAAACTAAATCAAGTGATCGCTAAAATCCCTCAGGATGTAGACGCCTAATATGCTTGAGATCCTCTTTCTGTTGCTTCCCATTGCTGCCGCCTATGGCTGGTATATGGGGCGACGGAGCATAAGGCAGAATCAAAGTAATCAACGTAAACAATTGAGCCGGGATTATTTTACTGGCCTCAATTTCTTACTGTCGAACGAATCGGATAAAGCCGTCGATTTGTTTATCAGTATGTTAGATGTTGACGATGAAACCATAGATACCCATCTGTCACTCGGTTCGCTGTTCCGTAAGCGAGGCGAGGTCGACCGCTCTATTCGTATCCATCAAAATTTAATCGCGCGGCCTACATTAACTAATGAGCAGCGTGACATCGCTATGATGGAGCTGGGTAAAGATTATCTAGCAGCAGGTTTTTACGACAGAGCTGAAGAAATCTTTATCAACTTGGTCAGCCAAGACGATCACAGTGAAGAGTCTGAAACACAGCTTATTGCTATTTATCAGGTGATTAAAGAGTGGCAAAAAGCCATTGATATCACTAAGCGTTTGAGTCGTAAACGTCAGCAAGTTTTAAAGCCGTTAACGGCGCATTTCTATTGCCAGTTAGCCGATGAAGCCAGTGATGACGCGCAGAAAATTAAACTGCTACAGCAAGCGCTGAAGCAAGATCCCCAATGCGGTCGTGCATTATTGACCCTAGCGAAAAAATTCCTCGATATTCAAGATTATGCCCAGTGTAAGCAAATGCTGCTGCAACTGAAAAAAGCCGATATCGAGCTTTTTGCCGATGCGATTCCAACGGCCAAACAAGTTTATCGCGACACGCAAGATAAAGAAGGTTTTCAAGAATTACTCGCGGGCGCAATGGCCGATGGCGCCGGTGCTTCTGTGGTGGTCGCCTTAGCGCAGCACATGATAAGTCTTGATGAGATTAAAGCGGCAGAGACCATGGTGCTCGATGCGTTATATCGCCATCCGACCATGAAAGGTTTTCAACACTTGATGCAGATGCATTTGCGCCAAGCCGAAGAAGGGCAAGCCAAGCAAAGTTTAACTATGCTAGAGCAGCTCGTTGAACAACAAATTAAATTCCGTCCGAGTTACCGTTGTAAGGAGTGTGGTTTTCCTTCCCATGCGCTTTACTGGCATTGTCCTTCCTGTAAAAACTGGGGCAGCATTAAACGGATCCGAGGCCTAGACGGCGAATAATCTATTAGAAGAATACACAGTTTGTGTAACCCTGTTGGAGAGATGATGACGACTAAACCTATCCTCGTAGCGCTTGATTACGATAATAAAAACCATGCTTTACAACTGATAGAAAAACTCGATCCCAACATGTGCCGCCTTAAAGTCGGCAAAGAAATGTTTACCTTGTTTGGCCCGCAACTGGTGAAAGATATCCATGATCGTGGTTTTGATTTATTCCTTGATTTGAAATTTCACGATATTCCCAATACTGTCGCCAAAGCCGTGGCCGCTGCTGCAGAGCTTGGCGTATGGATGACGAACGTACATGCCAGCGGTGGCTTAGCCATGATGGAAGCGGCTAAAAAAGCCTTACTGCCCTACGGCGATAAAGCGCCTATGCTGATCGCGGTTACGGTATTAACCTCGATGAGTGATGACGATCTTAAATTACTCGGCATCAATGTGCCTGCGTTTGAGCATGTGCAACGTTTGGCGAAGCTCACGCAACAAGCGGGACTCGATGGCGTGGTGTGTTCCGCCCAAGAAGCGACAGCCTTGAAATCACTGTTAGGTCAGGATTTCAAACTCGTGACGCCGGGGATCCGCCCAGTTGGCAGTGATGCTGGCGATCAACACCGCGTGATGACGCCACCTCAAGCGATAGCAGCGGGTTCTGATTACTTAGTGATTGGCCGCCCAATCACCAAAGCTGCCGACCCGTTAGCAGCATTGCAAGCGATTCACCAATCATTGGCATAGATGCCACACTAGCCGTCTAAAGCGCGGTTTGAAAGTCGTTTGACCGTCGTTTAAATAAAAAAGGCTTGGAATCGCTTGTTGGTATCCTTGATATGATTGATAAAAGTTGAAATAGTATCTTGAATGACAGCATAGAATAATGAATCACACCCTGAGTGCTTATCTCACTGTTCACGGAGAACGCCCATGTTTAATGCTACGATGTTTAACTATCAAGGTAAGAATGTTGTCGTTGTCGGAGGAACCAGTGGGATAAATCTCGCGATTGCCATTGCGTTCGCACAGGCTGGCGCAAATGTGGCCGTTGCAAGCCGCAGTCAAGATAAAATCGATGCCGCGGTATTGCAGCTGCAACAGGCCAATCCTGACGGTATTCATTTGGGTGTGAGTTTTGATGTGCGCGATCTTAGCGCCCTTGACGTTGGTTTTGATAAAATCGCTTCTGAGTTTGGTTTTATCGATGTGCTGGTAAGCGGCGCGGCGGGGAATTTCCCCGCCAGCGCCGCAAAACTTTCGGCCAATGGTTTTAAGTCGGTGATGGACATTGATTTGCTCGGCAGTTTTCAAGTGCTAAAGCATGCTTATCCTTTGCTGCGTCGCCCCAATGGCAATATTATCCAGATTTCGGCGCCGCAGGCTTCGATCGCTATGCCAATGCAAGTACATGTGTGTGCGGCTAAAGCGGGTGTGGATATGCTAACGCGAACTTTAGCGTTAGAGTGGGGCTGTGAAGGGCTGAGAATTAATTCGATTATGCCTGGCCCCATCGCCAATACTGAAGGTTTTAATCGCCTTGCCCCCAGCGCCGCATTACAGCAAAAGGTTGCCCAATCCGTTCCGCTAAAACGCAACGGCGCAGGTCAGGATATCGCCAATGCCGCACTATTCTTAGGCTCTGAATTAGCTTCCTATATTACGGGAGTTGTGCTGCCGGTTGATGGCGGTTGGTCACTTGGTGGCGCCAGTATAGCGATGACAGAGCTTGGCGAACTGGCCGCAAAAATGTAGTTTGGTTTTAGATTATTGATATTCAAAATCGAGAACTTTGATTTTATAGAAATTAAGTAGGTAATGATCCATGGCTAATGCATTACAAGAGCAGCTACTCAAAGCAGGGCTTGCCAGTAAACAAAAGGTTCGCGACGTTAAGACTCAAAAACGCCGAGATAAAAAATCTCGAGTTGATGATGGCTCAAGTGCTTTTAAGCAAGAAGTGGCAGAGCAAAAACGGTTGCAGGCGCAAAAAGATAAAGCGCTAAATGAACAACGTTTTGCAGAGGCATCTGAGCGTGGACAGGTGCGCGGTTTAATCACTGAGTTCACTAAGTCTGCGATAAAGATCCCAGCTTATGCTGAAGTGAAATTTAACTATACTCTTGATAATAAAATCTATTCTTTATACATAGATGAAAAACTGCAGGCAGAATTGCTTAAAGGGCAGTTAGGCATAGTACGTTACGAAGATAAGAGTTACTTAGTACCACATAAGTTGGCCGAACGAGTCAAATTGCTGGTGCCGCAGTGGTGTGGTTATCTGTGGCAACAGGATGAATCTAAAGCTGTGGTCGTTGAAGATGATCCCTATGCAGATTACGCAATTCCTGATGATTTAATGTGGTAATTGCCACAAGCTTGTGAGCTAACGCTGCGACAACACTGTGGTAAAGCTTATAAAATAGAGACCCTTAAGTTCAGGCTTAAGGGTTTTTTTATGAGTTGAATTTATACTTAGCTCACACACTCGCATACTTTTATATTATTCGCGGCTGTATTTGTAATGAGATTGTTTTCTACAGTGAACTGGTATAAATTAAAACAACTGTTTTAATCCTACGTTTAAGAGTCTACCAATGAATCCTTACCAAGCCCCGTTGACGGATATGCGTTTCCTACTGGAACAGGTATTTGATGCTCCAAACACTTGGGCACAATTGCCTGAGATTGCAGAAATGGTCGATATCGACACGGCTAATGCCATTTTGGAAGAAGCAGCCAAGATAAGTTGTGAATTGATCCATCCGCTGAACCGGACGGGCGATGAGCAGGGCGTGTTGCATCAAGACAATCAAGTGATTACCCCTGATGGCTACAAAGCCGTTTATGAGCAGTATTCCCAGGGCGGTTGGATTGGTTTGTGTGGCGATCCTGAATTTGGTGGTATGGGGATGCCGAAGATGCTGGGGATCTTAGTCGACGAAATGGCTTACAGTGCTTGTAATGCGTTTACGCTTTATGGCTCGTTAACTGCGGGGGCAGCTTTATGTATCAATGCCCACGGCAGCGAAGAATTGAAACAAGCTTATTTGCCTAAGTTATATTCCGGCGAATGGGCGGGTGCTATGGATATGACAGAGCCGCAAGCGGGTTCTGATCTACGTAATATCCGCACTCGAGCTTTACCGCAGGATGATGGTAGTTATGCCATCACGGGCAGCAAGATTTTTATCACGGGTGGCGATCATGATTTAACTGAAAACGTCATCCACTTAGTGCTTGCTAAGCTGCCGGATAGCAAAGGGATTTCACTCTTCCTTGTACCTAAAATATCGGTAAATACCGATGGCAGCTTAGCCAATGCCAATGGTGTATCAGTGGGGTCTATCGAGCATAAGATGGGCCTTAAAGGTTCTGCGACCTGTGTGATGAACTTTGATAATGCCCAAGGCTTCTTGATTGGTGAGCCTAATCGTGGCCTCGTATGCATGTTCACTATGATGAACTATGAGCGTTTAGCGATAGGTATTCAAGGGCTTGGCAGTGCGCAGGCGGCGTACCAGATGGCGGCCGATTATGCTAAAGAGCGTAATCAAGGCATCGCCGCTGGCGGCTCACCGACGGGCAGTGATTCTGATCCCATTATTGTCCATGGCGATGTGCGCCGTATGTTGTTGACCATTCGTGCGATGACAGAAGCGGGCCGTGCTTTGTCTGTGTTTACAGGACAACAGCTGGATTTAGCAAAATATGCCCAAGATGAGGTTAAGGCTAAAGCGGCGCGTTATGTGGGTTTATTAACGCCAGTGGCGAAAGCATTTTTAACCGATCGGGGTCTAGATGCGACTATCATGGCGCAACAAGTCTTTGGTGGACATGGTTATATTCGTGAAACAGGTATTGAGCAATTAGTCCGTGATACCCGTATCGCTCAGATTTATGAAGGTACCAATGGCATTCAAGCCATTGATTTCCTAGGTCGTAAAGTCACTGGCGATAACTTAGCCGCATTAAACGAATTTGTGGCAGACTTGAAGGCACAAATGCGGGCATTCACCCATGTTGATGCGGTGAAAGTGGCGGCAGTATGCGCACGTTTAGATGCATTAGTTATAGTCGCCGAGTCAGTTAATGATCGCAAAGTGGCTCAGCCTGCACTTATTAATGCGTGTGCGGTCGACTTTTTAGATGCCTTTGGTTACACCCTGTATGGTTTCTACTGGTTGGCTATGGTTGATAAGGTTGCGGATCATGAAGATAAAGCTTTCGCCGAGCAGAAAGTCTATTTGTCTAAGTTCTATTTTGATAAGTTATTGCCAAAAGCGGATTACCATATCGCTCAAGTCAGAGCTGGTGATGCGACGACTATGGCGATGCCTGCGGAGTTGTTTTAACAAGGCTTCAATATATTCGTTTAGATAAAAACTGAAAAAGCACTGATGACTCAGTGCTTTTTTGTGCAAGTTTTTTTACTCTGTAGCAGTTAATTAATGACTCTAGTGAGCCGCAGTATTCACAGTCGCAGTGGTTGATGATGACGGTTGTAGTACTGAAATCAATTGTTTAAGAAACTCGGCATTGAATGAGGGGTTATGCTGATTTTTCAATTCAGGACTCATGCCATTCTCAAGGATTACAAACAAGGTATCGTTATGCTGGGGCAAACGGATAAAGCCCGCTAAGTTAGACACGCCTTGCATCGAGCCTGTTTTAGCAAAAATTTGCTGTTTAAGCGGCGGTTTATTGTAGCCCATGCGATATCTTAAGGTGCCGCTGATCCCCGCCTGTGGCAGACTCGTGATTAACGGACTAAAGCGGCTATCTTGGTGGATTAGCGCCAACACCGCGGCTAACTGCTTGGCATTGAGCAAGTTATAGCGTGACAATCCTGAACCATCCACAATATTGGCGTTACTCAAATCTATGCCTAAATTCGTTAAAATTCGCTGCATAGCAGCGGCACCATTGGTAAAGCTGCCTTGGGTCTTAAAATAACTTTTACCAAGTTGCTTAAAAAGGCTATCGGCAATCAAATTATCTGACTTGAGCAGCATAGTTTCGAGCAGCTCAGGTAAGGGCGCAGAGCTATGGCTGGCAATTAGTTTTGCCTTTTGGGGTAAGCTAGTGCCGAGTTGTACTTTACCCGCAAGAGACATCTCGCCTTTAAGTAGGGAGGTGAGGTTATCTTGGGCAAATTTGAACGGATCGCTGACCGCAATCGCCAGTGGTATCGCCTCACCGCCAGGGTAACAGCCGCGTAAATGGTAGTTATTTTGACCTAATCTGACCATATCAAGTTGGCAAAATTCGCGGTTCGCCTTTTGATCAAACACCGCATCGCTGCTGATTTTGACTCCATAACTCCCCGCGCGCAGACTTACCTGTGAAGGTTTGCTGGTAGAGCTGGGGCTAAACTGACCATAGACGCAGTTCTGATTGATAATATAACTCGACACTGGCGCGGCAAAACAAATGCCCAAATCATCCCAAACCCAACCCGGAGCTTGCAATTGTTCCTGCTTATCGCCGAGCAAATACAGATGTCCGTCAATACGATTAATGCCTTGTTTTACGAGATTGGCAAAAATGGCCTTGAGATCGGCTTGAGTCAGCGTGGGATCGCCACTAAAACGCAGATAAGCACTGCCTGCGATATGGCCCTTGCGTATCGGTGCATCTGTCCATAATTGTGTGACATAACGAAAATCAGGCCCAAGCTGAGCCACAGCACTGACTGCCGTGAGCAGCTTTTGGGTACTGGCTGGAATAAACAAGGTCTCAGCTTGTTGGCTATAGATCACTTGATTGTTCGACATATCCATTGCCAGTAAGGCGATTTGTGAATGTCGAGGGCTGATCTTGCTGATTGCTTGGCTAAGCGAAGTGGTTTGAGCACTTATCGGCCTAGAATCATGTTGCTCTGCATAGGCCATATTATGACTTGCGGCTAGGAGCAGGCCGGCATATAGAGTGGTTTTCAGTAACGTTTCCATGTTAGCTATTGGCCATTTTTATCAAAACATCATTAAGATTAGGTTGGTATTGTGTGCGGTTAATCCTCACTGCTGCCGTCATCCTTTTCCATCAAGCGATATAAACGTAGGGTAACAAACAATACCAGCCCAATAAACAAAGGCAGGATGAGTAACCCTAACTGGGTTTTAAAATGGAAAATACCCCAAGCAAACAGCAATGTCAGTGCTAACGTCAGCAGAATTTTTTTGTTCATAGTCTTAATCTTGTATCGTATGGTCTAATCGCAAATAGGCGGTTTAGTTTACGCTAAATCAGTAGATTCGGGGTGAATGAAATGGGTTTGAAGATTATTTTGTGATTTGGCAGACATTTTGGGCGCAGTTCAGTGAAATTTGGACTGATTTGTAGCGTTAAGAATCACCCTATTTAGGGAGAAATATTGTGTGGACGGGCAAATAATGCCGAGAATACTCACTGTAAAATGCGATTTCAAGCAAGGATAAATGAAGAAGATTTTTAGGCAAATCGGTGCACTGAAGTGGAATAAAATCGCGTGAGGTCAAATTACCAGCAAAACCGTTAGGTTTAACAAGACTTTCGGGAGAAAAGTCTTGCCGAGACGAGGTGAAGTCGGTAATTTCTACCCCTTACGATTTTAGGTTCTTAGGTAACAACTAAACCATGCCACATATTAGTATGCGCGGCTTACCACAAGCGGTCGTTGCAGCGTTCAGCCAAACATTACTGCAGTCATTGGCGGATATATGTAAAGGTAATGCAGAGAGTTTCACATTAGATTGGATCCCAAGCATCAGTTTTCGAAATGGAAAAATTGATCAACGCTTTGTCCAAGTTGAGTTACTCTGGTTCCCTAAGGACCCTGATATACATCTTAAAGTAGAACAAACGATCAGGTTGGCAGTGACAGAGGCCTATCCAGAGTTAACACATATTGCTGTGATGTTTTTATCACTGAACCCCAGTGCTTCCTATCGGGGTGGTCAGCATGTTTAAAGGAGGATGCCTTGCTAGATAAGCTTGGTGGAATAGCCGTTCAACCCGAGGCTTTAACGTGGTTGCTCACGCCATGCCGTTTCAAGGCAGAATTACTCGCTCGTATCGCGAGCGCCAAGCACAGTATTTATATTGCGGCGCTGTATTTAGAAGATGACGAAGCGGGTCGTGAGATATTACAAGCCCTCATGGATGCCAAAGCGGCAAATCCAACGCTTGATATCAAAGTGTTAGTCGATTTTCACCGTGCGAGACGTGGCTTGATTGGCCATAAAGGTGATAGCGGCAACTATTTGATGTACCGTAGAGTTATGGCTGAAGCCGAACATCCCATCGATATCTTAGGTGTACCCGTCAAATCCCGTGAATTTATGGGTGTGTTGCATCTTAAGGGATTTATTATCGATGATGCCGTGATTTATAGCGGTGCCAGTCTCAATAATATCTATTTGCAACAACACGATAAGTACCGTTTCGATCGTTATCACTTGATTGAGTCTGCCGAATTAGCGCGCAGTATGCGCGCGATGATCCAGAAAAATATCATTTCTGATCCAGCTGTGTGTTCATTAACGCAAGATGCTGAGCAAGAAGTGCTACCACCAAAGACGGACATGCGTAGCTTTAAGCTGAGACTGTCTGACGCTGAGTATCAGTTTAAGGAGACCCGTGATGGCAATCGCATCACGCCGTTACTTGGGCTAGGACGTAAGAAAAACTTGCTCAATAAAGTGGTTGTCGCCTTGGTGGAAGTGTCAAAAGACTCGCTGTTTATTTGCACACCTTATTTCAATCCGCCGTACATTTTAGTGCGCGCTTTAGCTAAGCATTTACGCAATGGCAAACGTATTGATATCGTTGTGGGCGACAAGACGGCTAACGATTTTTTTATTCCGCCAGAGCAGGATTTCTCAACCATAGGTGCCTTGCCCTATATGTATGAGCAATCATTGCGTAAGTTCGCTAAACGCCAACAGTGGGCGATTGATAATGGCCAGCTGAATATCCATCTGTGGAAACACGGTATCAACAGTTATCACCTCAAGGGCATCAGTGCCGACGGTAATAAGCATTTGATCACCGGCTCTAACCTGAATCCAAGAGCTTGGGCGCTGGATCTTGAGAATGGTTTGTTGATCCAAGATGAAATTGGCTGCTGGAAAGCCCAGTTTGAAGCCGAGCAGGCACATATTCTGGAACACACACAGCGGTTATATCACTACAGCCAAGTGGACACCTTACAGAGCTATCCTGCGCCAGTGAAGAAGATCATGACTAGAATTCGTCGCCTTAAAGCTGATTTTTTACTGCGTCGCATTCTGTAACGATTAAAGCTATAGAAGCAATAAATTAATCGATATTTTTGATTTATTACAGTGTCTTATCGATTTAAAAAGCCCACAACAATGTGGGCTTTTTATTGACTGATGGTAATAGATTTAGCTTAAACCAAGAATTGTAGTTTCAAATCATATCCATTAAATCTGTGGCATTAAATTCTGGTGAGTATCATTTTGATCTTTGGCGTAATACAGAGACAGGATCACTAAAACCACCATCACAGCACTTAATAAACCTATGCTCAACTGGCCGCCCATAGGCACTAAAGACATAGTTAATGCGGCAAGTCCGGCGCCAAAATTTTGTAATCCCCCCAGTAATGCGCCCGCAATCCCCGCCTGACGTGGAAATGGCTCTAACGCAGCAGATGTTAGGGTAGGGAACAGCATGCCTGCGCCACTGAAGAATAAAATCGATCCAATAAGTAAACTCCAGCCAACCACTAAATTAAAAAGACCTGGGATCAACATAAATAATGCGCCAGCACCGAGTAACGCAACACCTTGGTAAACAACCCTTTGTGGCTTATTCTGTCGGCCCGCGATGAGTGCCCCCAGTAAGTAGCCAGGAATTGGCGCAACAAAATAACAACTGACCATAAAAGGTGTCAGTCCGAGATATTGGCCATAGAGTACACCAGCAATTGCTTCAAACGCCGCAATACCGGCAAAGGTGGCGATCAATGAAAATAAATAAGCGCGAAACGCTCTATGGCGCAGGACATGCTTATAGGATTTGAAAACGGCTTGATGTTCCCGTTGCGCCTTAGGTAAAGACTCTTTAAAGAGGAATATTAACAACAGCCAGACCGCGACACCGAATCCCGCTAATACCCAGTATACGGCTTGCCAGCCAAAATAGGCCGCAGTGGCGCTGCCGATAAATGGTGCAAGCAAAGGTAAAAACACTACAGCCATAGAGACATAGCTATTAAATTTTACCAGTCGGTCGCCAAAGTAATGATCGCGGGGAATGCTACGGCATAAAGCGCCTGCGCTGGCTGTGCCTAATCCTTGGATAAGGCTCGCCATAATCAGTTGGTTAAAGCTTGTGGCCTTCGCCGCAAATACAGCGCCTAGAACGAAAATTGCGATACCCACGATGAGTGGCATTTTGCGGCCAACGCGATCTGACACTGGGCCATACACAAATTGAAACATCCCGTAGGAGAGTAAGTAACAGGCCATCACGGCTTGTAGTTGGCTGGCGTCCACATGGAGCCCGAGTGCGATTTGTGGAAGGGCAGGTACAAAAATCGTCTGCGCCATTTGGCCACAGGCGACCATAAAGACAATCATTAACAGTAGGCTAGACTGACTCGCCGCTGGAGCGACATCGTGATGAATAGGAGAATGTGGCGTGCCTGACATGATATTTCCGAAAAAGGTCACTTAAGGTATTTGCGCGCATCTTACTCCCTAAAAGCGTAACTTCAAGTGTCAATCACATTGATTTAACGAAATAATTTTTAATGCGATGCATAAGTTTTTATCCTGATTTTAAGCTGTAAAGCTAAACTTACGATAGGTTATTTGTCTGTTAACTAGGTCGATGAGTTGCAAATGAATTAATACTCAGATTAACCCTTCACTGCCTATTTTCTTACATGGGAGTTTGCTTAAAAATATTGGCTATTAAGAGATTGGAGGTAAGTAAGTGGATAAGGTGCTTAATACAAGCCACCCTAAAAAAATCACGCTAAAAGGAACAAATAAGAAAGGAGATTGCGAATCGGCCTATCTCCTTATCTCCTTTAATAGTCGCGACTAGCAAGATGCTATTTTTGTAATTTCTCTATGCCCGTTAAAATCTGATACCCCACAGTCACCCGAGGCGGTACGGGATAATTTTTATTGCTTAACAATACTATGCCAAGCTTTTGCGCGGGAATAAATGCTGCATAAGCGGCAAAACCGCCAGTAGAACCTGTTTTATTGATCCACACATTTTGCTGCGGCGCGAGGGGCGGCACTATGGGTTTAACGGGTGTACTGCCAAACACGACTTCCTGAGTATGGCCCATAAGTATTTTATCAAGATCAATAGGATATGAGTAATGCTCCCAAATCATATCTTGGGTCATCATGCCCACATCAAAGTATCCCGTGTGGGTCTCATCGAGTGCCGTTTGCAGTGGTTTGGCAAGCGGGTGCATTTGCATATTGGCCTCAACAAATTGCAGTAAATCCTTGGCAGAGGTTTTAACGCCATAGGCTTCATCGGCTAATACACCGGGATTGACTCGCACTGGCATGTCTTGCTTATCATAGCCTTGGGCATAATCGGCCATTTTACTGCTCGGAACGTTAATGTAGCTGCTTGTCATACCCAATTGTGGAAATAGTGTTTGCTCAAGGGCTTGTGGAAAAGTTTTCCCTAAACTCTGCGCGGCAATCATACCGAGCAGCCCAATACTCGGATTGGCGTAATTTCTGTGGGTCCCCGCGGCAAATGACGGTTGCCAATGCTTAAGGTAATCCATTAACTCTGCGTTATTAGTGACCTTATCAGGAACTTGCATCGGCAAATCACCCGCTGTGTGGGTGGTTAAATTGATGAGACTAATCTTATCAAAATGGCTGCCTTTTAATGCTGAAACATAATCACTGGCCATATCCGTGAGTGTTAATTTACCTTCGCCCTGTGCATAGTTAGCCAGTGTTGCGGTAAAGGTTTTACTGATAGAGCCAATCTCGAACAGGGTATCTTCAGTCACACTTTGCCCAGAGGTTTTAGAACTGACGCCATATTGGTAAAAATACTGTTTACCCTCTATGGTGACGCCAATCACTGCGCCGGGAATAGCGTACTCAGCCATCAAAGGTTTCACCGCCGAATCTACAAGAGTCTGTATTTCTTTGGTATTAAGTGTTTTGGCGGCAGTGGCATGAGAGAATAGGGCCGCAGAGATGAGGATGCCGTTTAATAACGGCATTAAAGCGAACGGGGCTTTTGGGTGCATAATTGACCTTTCATTGAGACTGTATTTGTAGAGTAGATTTTCGCATGATATTAGGGCAATTCCACACTAAGTTAAGTCATTACTGATATTTAGCTTAAATACTCCCCCAATAAGTAAGTTAAACGTTAATTTGGTCGGTTTAGTGTTGCACGCTATTGCATACTAAGTGGTAACACAGATTAATACATTACAGCTTTTTTAAGAGATAATTGCTCGGTGCTCTAAAATTATCTCGCTGACGTTAGGCTGCAGATGAAACCATCAACCACTGACACCGGCCTTTTATCACGATAATGTATTACGCGATTGCACCATTGATGGCCAAGGGATAAACTGCGCCACCGCGACAAAAAAGTGCTAAATGATGTGGTCGCGATCCTTAATAAGTTTGATAGAGAATTGGTTTTTATGGCTTTAGCCCCCCATGCAGTGCACCATTTATATCAGTACCGTAAGTCTATTTCGACTAAACCCTTTGGTGCCCGCGGTAAAAAACTGATCCGCTGTCCATTATGCCTCTTAGGTGAGCAGTTCTGTACCTGTACGCTACGCCGTCAGTTAGATACTCACGCCAGTTTTCTGCTGATTATGTATAACGATGAGGTGTTAAAGCCGACTAATAGCGGACGACTCATCGCGGATCTTATTCCTGATACCCACGCCTATATTTGGTCACGTACAGAACCTGAAGCTGAGTTGCTTGCTTTGCTGAATTCGCCGCAATATCAACCCTATTTAGTGTTTCCTGCCCAGTATGCAGAGCAAGGGCAAACCGTACTGAACCAAGTGCCGATGTCGACATTGGCCGAAGGCAAACGGCCGCTACTTGTTCTGCTTGATGGCAGTTGGCGTGAAGCGATTAAAATGTTCCGTAAGAGTCCTTACTTACACTCACTGCCGTTGCTTTCCTTCGATCCAGACACGCTCGCGACCTATGCATTGCGTAAAGGTAGTCATGATTTTCAACTTGGCACCGCCGAGGTGGCATCATTGGCTTTAGGAGCGATTGGCGAAGCGGCTAATGGCAAAGCCTTAAGTACTTGGTTTGATTTGTTTGTTGAATCTTCCTTACTTGGCCGCAATCGCCGTTGCCGTGAGGACCTTCTGCCAATTACAGATTTTACCGATGCTTTTGAACTGGCCTTTGAACAAGCAAGTCGTAGTAAGAGTTAATAGATGTTGGATTTAATCTATTTTGAAAAAGGCTAGTTAACTATCTTCTTAAATAAAAAATCCCCTACAGTGAGGGGATTTTTTATGTGTAGCAATTAACTTATAGGAACTTCATATTTAAGAAGATACCTCGCACAAGCATAATTGTTTATACCGCGACTTCTTTACCATCTAACTTACGGATAACGACCGTAGCGGCGCGAGGGCGTAATGTGGTGCCCGCAGGCGTTTTTTCAGAGGCATTGGACGAATAAGGCCAATTACCGGGATGCTGAATGTTAGCAAAAACAGAAGTGTAATCAGGGCTAATAGCAAAACCCGTAACCTCACAGTCGTTTGGTCCAACAAAGAAACGCTTTAATTCCATTTGGTTATCAGCCGTTACGCCGAGCTGTTTCTCTTGGCCATCAACAAGCGTTGAAGGCACTATCGCTAGCATCTGATCGTTGGTTTCTTCTGCGACCTCCTTGGCTCCATTGTCGGTTTGAACCCACAAAATACCGCGTTGATCGAAGGCCAAACCGTCTGGGCTGGCAAATTGGTTAAGATCTGTTAAGCCTGATAAGTTTGTCTCTGCGTTACCATCACTTGGTGATCCGAATACGAAGATATCCCATGTAAATTCAGTATCTTTGTCACTTTCATCCCAACGAATAATATGGCCAAAGTGGTTTTTCAATCTTGGGTTCGCTGGATTGGTTTCAGTTCGTTTTGAGTTGTTGGTCAGGGTCAAATAAATTGAACCTGTGAAAGGATCGACAGCACACCATTCAGGGCGATCCATAGGTGTTGCACCAACAAGATCCGCTGCGCCCGCGGTGTTCAAAATAATCTCGGCTAAGCTAGCGAAAGTATTGCCTAGGGTTTTTCCGTCCGTAGTCTGGCTATCTAAGGTTAAAGGCAACCAAACACCACCACCATTTGCATTAAACTTAGCTGCATATAAAGTACCTTCGTTCATATACTTATCGCCAGTTTGTATGCGATTGCTGCTGTCAGCATCTTTTGCATCCCATGCCGCGGCCGAGACAAATTTATAGAGGTATTCGAATTGTGAATCGTGGCCAGAATAGAATACTACTGGCTTACCTTCGGTTAACTTGCCAAAGGTACATCCTTCATGGCGGAAACGACCAAGCGCGGTACGCTTTACTGCGCGTGATGTTGGATTGAAAGGGTCAATTTCAACAATATAACCGTGACCATTCGCTTCATTACGATAGTCATCTTGAGCACTTGCACCTTTTGGGGTGACATCAAAACGTGCGAATTCATCGAGACGTTCCTCATCATGACCTGCAAGATCATCCCAGCCATAACGTGTGCTGGTTTTGCTGATCCCAATGCGATTTTGCTCGGCAGTTAACGTACCACGGTTTGCGAAATAGCCTGGCCAGTTTTCTTCACAGGTTAAATAAGTGCCCCAAGGCGTGTAACCATTGCCGCAGTTATTTAATGTACCGCGAGCCTGACTACCGTCGGGAGAATAGCGGGTTTCGAGTAGAGAAGAGTAGGCGAGAGGACCGCTAATATCCATTACAGTCGCACCGGTGAATCGGCGGTTATGGTTATCATTGCTAACCACTTCCCATTGATTATTAACCAGTTTTATACGTACAACCGATACGCCATGGGCGTTGATTTCTTTACGTACCTCATCGATAATAGTGCGTAAACCTGAAGTAGGATCAAAAGTTTGTCCTGCAGGATGTAATGCAACTTCATCAATATATTCATGGTTAATGCAAAGTAAACCGTCATTACCCGTATCATTTAATGGAAAGAAATGCATGCCATCGTGGTGCATACCGACTGAGTTCGCTTGGTCATCGGCAGTGTTACTACCATCACTTTTCCATGGTGCTGCTTTTGCATTTAATGGTGTGCCCCATGGTGCAAGTACCTGCGCTGTATAGCCTTCTGGCACAACGACGGCATCTAAACGAGAACCCGCAACTGACGTAAAGTTTAGCTTGGCGGTACTTTTTGTCGGTGGCAAAGGTGTCACTGGATCAACAGGTTTTGTAACAGGGGCGTCATCTGATCCGCAAGCAGTTAAGCCTACACTGGCAAAAGCTGTCATAGCACTGAGGCCTAAACCACTTTTTACGAAGTTACGGCGAGATAAATGTTTATCCAACACTTGGTTAAATGGCTTGTTATTACTTTTATTATAAAGTGTAGGATCAAAGGTGGCCTTACTCATATATTACTCCGGCTAGTACGATGGATTAAATTTCGTGACTAAGGCTAAAGTATCAATATGACAATAAAGATGATTTTATATTACAATAATACTGCAGTGAGCAATAAACCCGATATGCTATAAAAATGTTAACCAGCAGTTTGCTATGGTCTAAGCTGCTGAGGTCAAAGTACCTCAATTAGGATTTTTATTCTGCTATGATGTCAAATGTTGTGTCACAGATAAAAATATATAATGTGAAGTTATTGCTTTAATTATTTTTCAAATTAAAAATTGGAAATAATTTTAATATAATTACTGAATATCATTTTTTTCATAAACATGATAGATTTATATTTAACATTAAAATTGCTATTTTATTTTAGGTAAAAGACTAACTGATTCTTATCGAGTCATGATCTAGTTTAGTCTTTTGTGTTTTAGTCTCTTGGTTTTAAATAATGGCGAAGTGAGCGCGGATCGGTATGGCCAGTTCTGGCCATAATGTATAAATGATCTTTATCATTTTCATAGAGTTGAGTGACACAACCACTACGCAGACTGTGGGCACCATAAAACTTTGCAGGTAGGCCCGCTTTTGTGCAATATTTTTTAATGATGCGATAAATATCGTCTCCCGTGAGAAAACCACTATTTTTATGTAAACTTGAATTAGCTTCAGAGTGATGTTCTACTATTTGATAAGGGCGTAAATATTTCCCATCACGGGAAAGCGATCTAAATAAATGTCCATCCTCTATATTGGCGAGTGATAACCAATTTTTTACCGCGTTGAGTGCTGCAAAAGGTTCATGATCCGGCAGGTCTTTCCATTCCCGTTGACCTTGCTGATTGCTCTTCGAATAAGGTAGGCGCACTTTTAGCTTATTACGTAAAAAACTGACATATTGAACTTTTATATCTGCAAGTTCAGAACGGCGAAACCCACCTTGTAATCCTAACTGAATAATGGCTTTGTCTCTTGCTCGGGTTAATGGCTGCACTTGTTCATCGATAGCTTGAATGAGCATTTCCACTTCATCATACATAATCGGTTGTTGATCATAATCACTCACATGGCGAGATTGATTTCTGCTCAAGCCACGCATCACTCTGATCACCAGTGGATGTTCGGTAGGCGAGTGGAATCCTGCTTGAATATGATGGTAGCGAATGGCTGCCAACCTTGTGGTTAATGTTTGCTTTGAAAGTTGAACGCCAGTGCTTTCTTGGATCAATTCTTTTTGATGACCAATAAATGAAATTACGCTTCTTGGATCTGCGGGCAGGGCCTGCAGTTGGTGTTCGGCACAATAACGGCTAAATAGACTAAAGCTCGTATTATAAACACGGCGGGTGTTGGCTGAAATTTCATATTCAGTTTCTTCGGCAGCACTTAAATAATCACTTCGAACAGATTGTGGCAGGAAAGTCTCTTCAAAAAAACGTGGCCGTTCAGCACGGTTATTATTGTGATGATCTGATCCTGTCACTCTTTCATTCGTTACATTGGTGTTATTTTGAGCATTACTATTTGTCCGGATCATTTTAGACATGCCGTTGAAGTCACCTGATATCGAATTAAGAAGACGTAATTATACGCAAATCACACCTACATCTACCAGTGATAATCGTCATTATCACTGGTAGAGTGCTTATTTGTTCAAATAAACTTCTGTTATCGGAATAGGGCGCATTAAATAGCATTTAGTTGGTTTTTTTAGTTTAAAAAATAGCCAAGATAAACCTATTCTAACAATGGCGATTAATTAAGCGGATATAAAATTAAAGGCAATAATAGTATGGAATTCGTACTTTCTCTATGCAGTGGTTTCGAACTTAGTTAGTCAAAGATGCATAATTTTAAAGAATGGTTTAACCATTTTATTGGTTTTCTTGAATGGAATGCCGCTAAACTAGACTTGCGTGTTGGGTGAAATTTAAGCTAATAACGACAACCGCTTATCGGGTTATTAGCCTGTTATGAGTTGAGCTATTTCTGCCAAAGGCAAAATGACGCATAAGGGATCGATTCCCAGTCAATAAAATGGTTGAACCATATATTAATACTTATCGATTTGTACTAGCATGTGGTCCCATTTATTTCATCCGCATTAAACGCATGCTTAACTAAAGAAACTTATTTATGGAACCGCAAGCTTGGATATATCAACAAGACAAACCTACAGCAGGAAGAAAATTATTATTGCTTGAGGAAGCAGAATTAATTTTTGCCTTACCCTTAATTTATCGCCTTATCAATCCTGAAGCTGTGGCATCTAAACCGGATTGGTTTTGTGACGCTGAGTTACAAACGGTTTTCTATACTAAGTTGGTGACACAACTAAATGAATTGGTCCGATTACGCAAAAAGGCACAGCGGATCGACAACGAGCTTACTAATGTAAACAAAATGCTCAATCAGTATTTTACTGATTTTGGCTGGCGTATGGTTCGCAAAGAATTATCTCAAATAAAAAAACGGCAAAAAAAGTCTCATATTGAGCTGAGCAGGGATATTATTTTGAGGTTAAAACGTTATATGGAAACTCAAAAGTTAGACAGTTTTGACCAAGCCATTGATACCCTATTGTCAGAGCATAATGAAAATATTTCGCTTAATGTTTTACAACATACTGATGAGGATGTTGTAGGTGACATTATTGATGAATAGAACAAAATAACCGCGGATCTATGTTTTGAAGAATATGATTTTAAAGTTGTTCTATTGCCTAAAATGGATTATCTAATAAAGGTAAGTTAGCCGTGACTTATCTGTGCAGACACGTAAAATTACTGTTAAGATCTTATTTTTACGACTAGATAAGGCGGGGCATTAGAGATGAGTTTAAGTATTGCAAACGATAGGAAAATTGCGGTTTTATGCCGAATTGAACCTGGCTGTCTCGGACCTGATGGCGTAGATCATATTGAGGCTTTTTGTGCTTTAGCCCAGAAAGCGATGCAACATTTTGACGTCGATGTCGGCACTTGGGTATTGATCCCAAGATATGATAAAACCTTAGAAGAGATGCAATATAGTCTTGCAAATAAGCTGCTTTCGCGTGAGCAGGCAACTAAATATTTAGTTTCTATAGGGCGTGACATTGATGGTTTTGAAGAAAGATTTCAGGACAAACTGACGTCGCTGATCAATCTATATCTTGCTAGAAAACCTTAAATGCTCAATTTATCGGAGATGTATTTTTTGCTGAGATTCATCTGACGTCTTGTTTTTTCATAGGAGATATCGGATCGAATTTTTACAAATCGGTTTTATTTTCATATTTAATTGCTGACTAAAAAAGTAAATTAATTATATATTAATCATAGTTTTGCAACAAAATCTTCACCTATAATTACGCTCCTGATGAGCAGTTAAGTTGGCTTGAAAACTCAGTTGTTGCTAATTAACTCCGTAAAGTACGTCAAAATTTGCTAGACTAGTCGACTCACTTAATGCTGAATCTTTTTCTTGCGGTATGCCCGAATTTTGTGGGTGGTAAGGATAAGTGTAAAGGACGGTTGATGTTCAATCCCATTCCGGAAACCAATCCATACGTTAGTTTATTGCAGCAGGATTTCGGGTTTTCTGAATTTCGTCCTGGTCAAGCGCAAACGATAACACAACTTTTAGCAGGGAAGTCGAGTTTAGCGATTTTCCCGACAGGTTCTGGTAAATCCCTTTGTTATCAATTTACAGCATTGCAGTTACCCCATTTGAGTTTAGTGATTTCGCCTTTACTCGCCTTGATGAAAGATCAGCTGGAATTTTTGCAATCTAAGGGAATTCATGCGGCCAGCATAGATTCAACCTTAAGCGCTGAGCAGAGTCAGCAAGTGATGACAGATGCGCGCTCTGGCAAATTGAAAATTTTAATGGTCTCGGTGGAACGTTTCAAAAATGAACGCTTTAGGCAGTTTATTCAATCTGTTCCGCTGTCTATGCTGGTCGTCGATGAGGCGCATTGTATTTCAGAATGGGGTCACAATTTTCGGCCTGATTATCTTAAATTACCCGATTATCGGCGCGAGCTTGAGATCCCGCTGGTACTGTTACTGACGGCCACCGCGACACGTAAAGTGAAACTGGATATGGCCAAGCGTTTCGATATCGCGCCTGAACACATAGTACAAACGGGATTTTATCGACCCAATTTAGATTTGACAGTTCTGCCCGTGTCGACTCAAGAGAAAAATGCCTTACTGGTTAACCAGATAACATCATTCTCAGGTGCTGGTATTGTGTATGTGACATTACAGCAAACCGCCGAAACAGTCGCACGACTCTTGAGTCAACAAGGCATAGTTGCCAGTGCCTATCATGCTGGATTTGAAGATGAAAAACGTCAACAAATTCAAAATGATTTTATGCAGAATAAGCTGCAAGTGGTGGTTGCTACCATCGCCTTTGGTATGGGAATAGATAAGAGTAATATCCGTTTTGTGATCCACTATGATTTGCCTAAATCCATTGAAAACTACAGTCAAGAAATCGGCAGAGCAGGGCGTGATGGTGCGTTATCCCATTGTGTGACTTTAGCCAATCTTGACGGACTCAATACCGTTGAAAATTTTGTGTATGGCGATACGCCTGAGCGAGAAGGTATAGCGCAAGTCATTGAAGCAATTCGACTTGAACAAGATTCTGATCAGTGGGAATGTCAGCTTAATGGCGTGTCGACGGCGAGTAATATTCGCCAGTTGCCGTTAAAAACGTTACTTGTGCAGCTAGAAATTCTAGGTGTGGTTAAGCCGTTATTTGCTTACTACGCCGATGTTAATTACAAATTTTTAATGGATAAACATGTCATTCTGAGCCGCTTTAATCCAGAGCGGCAGGCCTTTTTGACGCAAATTTTTAATCATACGCAGATGAAGAAAATATGGGGCGCGTTAGATTTTGATGCCTTGTACAGTGCGACGGGCCATGAACGCAGTCGTGTATTGGCCGCGCTGGAATATTTAGCTGAACATCAGTTGATTGAATTAGAAACCAAACGAATTACCGATGTGTATCGGGTGGATGTTGCCGCATTAGCGCGTCCGGAACTCATCGATGAGCTGTACCATTATTTTATTGATAAAGAGCAGAAAGAAATTGCGCGAATAGCGCAGTTAGTCCGCTTTTTTGAGCTTGAGACGTGCTTAAGCCACAATTTATCGCGTTATTTTGATGATAATGAGGCACCGGCGGTCTGCGGTCATTGCAGTGTCTGCCGCGGTCATTTCGCTAAGTTGAGTTATTCGACGGAACCTACTTGGCCGACAGAACAGCAGATATTGGCTGATTTGCGTGAGTTGAAACATCATTTAACGGCTAAAGGCATTGGTGCATTGTCAATCGATACCTATTGTCGTTGCCTCGCTGGTATGTCAGTTCCTTTGGTGAGTCGTTTTCAAGTGCGTAAGTTGAGTGGTTTCGGCCGCTGTGAAAAATTGAGATATGCTGAAATTAAACAGAAAGTTGAGTCACTGTTGTCGCAACTAGATGATAAAAGAGTTGAACATGAATAAGGCCGTAAAAAAGATGTTAGCCACCCATGAACATTTGGTTCACTCTGAAGGTGTGACTGTGGTTTCGCATATGCAAAGGGAAAAGGCGGAGTGGATACAGCATACTGTTATGATTGAAGATTGTGACGTGCCGTTTAAATTTAGACGGGTCAAAAAGTATCGTAATCTGCAAGGGCAAAAGATCAATGTCATCTATTACCCAGAGACAGAAACTGTGGCAGGTTTTGAAATAGAAATTATGCAAGTCGTTAGAATTAAACGATTCTAGTTAATGCGCTTCGAGTCTTTGCTTTTATTAATCAGCAAAGACTCGAAGCGCATTTGATTGATGATGCAAGAGTTAAATTCGGCTATTTACTTGGAATATTGATAGGTTGAATCTACTTTCCAAGTTCTGAAACGCAGTTCAGCGCCTTCTGGTAGATAAAACACCTTAGGCAAGCGACTGTCGTAGCGCATTTTTAGTTCACCCGGAATACGTACAAAAGCTTCTTTCTTCGCCAATTCGAAACAGGCCATCATAGTGCTCGGGCCTTCAGCGATTTCATCCACTTGATAGTAGTTATAACCCCAACCTTGCACTGTCAGTTCCTTCAATTCCCCGCTTAATCCATGCTTATTGCAATCAACCATTTGAGTCTGACCAATTTGGATTTCGACCATGTAGTCATCTTCGTTTTCTAATTTAGGTAAGCTTAAAGTGTGCTGCACCATACCTGCTGCCGGAGCAGGGAACATCTTAGTTGCTTCCTGTGCGCTGTAATCTTTTGGATCGAAACGTTGAATACTGATCATAGGCGCATTTAACCCTGTTGGATGTGGTGGGCTCACCGCCGCGGCATTGAATGACAATAGTGCAAATGCAAGGGGAACAGCGCTAACGCTAAATAAGGTCTTCAATTTCATTTTATTTCTCCTATCCGAACTGAATTGATGTCGATAAATTTGTCTGTGTTCTGCTCCCTATAAACGCAGCAGAGGTAAAAAAGGGTTAAATTATTCAATAAAAAATCGATTTTTTATTCAAATAATCTTTATCAATCTGAATAATAAGGGTTAATTACACTTTTCAATGACTTATTTTGTTAAGTTCGCAGCTATTTCAATTCTTTGCTGTGACTCTTTTATGACTCATATCATGCGAAAAATATACGAAATAGCCTAGATAAAAACCTTAAAACTTGGATTTCAACTTGCACTGAAAAGCCACCGCTGTGTCTGTCTATAACTGCATAAGGCTGTAATAAAGCCAATCTAACTCAGCTATGTGAGCTGTTTTTACTCATAAATCAAGCGCTAATCCATTAAACCTTGCCTGATATCCTTTGCCTAGTCTAGCTGCCTATCTTAATTCACATATCAGTGTCTCGACTGATGGCAGGAGGGCAGATGCATTATGGGGATTCAAATACATGTTTAAAAGTTTGAAAACAGTATATCTTGATAAATATTTAATTTGATCTTCATATATTTTGATTTTCAAACTATAATCCAAGCGACGAGTTTTTCACCATGAATAGCGATAGAAATGGAGCAGGGGCCATACAATGAAATCAATGACAGCCGAGCAAGCGACAGGGCATCAAGCTACTACGGGAAGCCGCCAAGGGCATTCACTCGCCCAGTGGCAGCACGCCCATGAGTTTTCGAGTCAGAACCGCGATGGCGAGAAGAACACTCGCTATGTACTGTATTTAACCGTGATCACTATGGTGGCTGAAATTGCTGCCGGAACCATCTACGGTTCTATGGCACTGCTCGCCGACGGTTGGCACATGGGAACCCATGCCGCGGCCTTTATGATCACGTTATTCGCCTATTCGTATGCCCGTAAACATGCTAACGATCCTGCATTTGCTTTCGGTACTGGCAAAGTGAGTGTGCTTGGCGGTTATACCAGCGCAATAGCGCTAGGACTTGTGGCACTGGTGATGTTAATTGAATCGGGAATGCGACTGATTAACCCTGAGCAAATCCATTTTAACGAAGCCATATTTGTGGCTGTCATAGGTTTGAGCGTTAATGTGCTGAGTGTATTTTTACTCAAAGATCACCATACCCACGACCATGGGCATCACCACGGGCACGCTCATGGTCATAGTCACGATCATGGACATCAAGATGATCATGAAGACGAGCATGCTCATCACAGCTGCGAAGCACACTCCTCCCATGACGATCACGTCCATACGGCTCATTCACATGGTGCGGGTCCACATTCACATGATGACTCACATGCACACGATGAAAGTCATCAAGATCATAGCCATTGCCATCATAAACAGGAGCACCATGCTGCTGAGCATGAGCATGAGCATGAGCATGAGCATGAGCATGAGCATGAGAGTCAGAAGGCACACGGTGGTCATGATCACAACCTACGCGCCGCCTATTTTCACGTATTAGCCGATGCGTTAACGTCAGTGCTCGCCATTGCGGCCTTGTTGTTTGGTAAATACATGGGACTGACTTGGCTCGATCCAGTTATGGGTATCGTGGGTGCTGTGATTATTAGTCGTTGGTCATGGGGCCTCATTCAGCAAACGAGTCCTATCTTACTTGACGGTGGTGTTAAAGCGTCATTGCAGCGTAAGGTCGTGGAAACTCTTGAGGCCGTACCGGATCATCAAGTGGCCGATTTACATCTTTGGCGAGTGAGTGCCGATCACCATGCTATTATGGTGTCTATCGTGTCCCATTCACCGAAAGATGTCAGTTATTTTAATCAGTTACTGTCACAATTTCCTGAATTGGCCCATATCACTATTGAACTCCATACTTGCCGTCAGCGCGAGTGTATGGCTAAGGAAGCCTAAATGACTGTTAAACATCATCATTCATCAAACCTGAATTCAAGTGAGCCGCATTTGCCTACTGCTCATTCAACGGCCGCACATTCAACAGATCATGCATTAAATCATGTGATTATTGAATTTTACGAAAAACTGTCATCTTGGGAACACGCCATTGTGCGTGACAAAGGTTTTAGCCTATCGCAGGTGCACACCATTGAGTTACTCGGCGTGCACGGCGCTATGAGGATGAAAGAACTGGCGGATAAAATTGGTGTCACAACAGGTACACTAACGGTTCAAATCGACAAAATGGTTGAAGCTGAGTGGGTTGTACGTCGTCCCCATGAAACCGATCGTCGTTCGATTCTGGTGGAGTTAACCGAAAAGGGCCAAACTTTGTTCCTCGAACATGATGCATTACATCTACAACTCACTACAGATCTCACCGCTAAAATGAGCAGTGAGGAACGAATCGTACTTCTCAATTTGTTGTCTCGTATGAATAACGAGTTTTAATTTACCCTATTTCATCCACTAAAAAGCGTCCCTCGTGGATAATGCCGTTCACTTAAGAGTGAACGGCATTTTTCTTTGGTCTAACCGGGAACTTGTTTTTGCTCATTTTAAGAACTCGTGGATATGCCCTTTCCCGTTTACCATCCAGCTTAAATTGCCGTGCATTTCGTTCTATATCCAATACGTCTCTCGGGACATTCCCCGGTGTTTGTGATGACAGTTGTGTCAACTTGAAGATGATATAACTCGCCGCATCTCGAAAACTCAGTTGATTGGGGTGGACCGATGGTTGATTGGGGTGGACCGATG
>NZ_JAKKRN010000038.1:0-48786 GCF_025654245.1 Shewanella sp. SM29 | reverse complement strand
TCTTTAGGTAAATCTCGCCAAGGGATACCTGTTCTAAGGCGGTAAAGAATACCTTCGAATGTTTGTCTATGTTCAGGTTTGTCATAAACACGGCCTGTGCTTTTCATTAAATGAAATAGCTTTTCCCAGCGTTCATCGGTTAGCATAAGTCTTGGCATGGCTTGAGGTTATGGTTACTTTTGGCGAAGCAAATTATAACGTCTTGCCATGCTGTCTAAAAATCACTCTCGAAAGATCAACAGACCCTAGAATATTCAGCATAAAAAATGGCGACCATATTGGTCGCCAAAAAATTATACCACAAAAATCATAAAATTTAATTTTAAACGCTAAAACGCACAAACCTTCATCGGATTACTTAGTCGGTGACTGCGAAATGCCAGCAGTTAAATTGAAGCGCATCGCCTCCTCAAACGACCAATCAACCATAATTAAATCATCCCGCTTAACTAAGCTCGTCACGCCCGCCATTTGATAGCTCAATTGGAACAACACAGGCACCCAATCGCCCTCAGGCAACGCATCTAACAAGGGCTGCGGCGGCGTATCTGTCATGATAAATCCCACCACAAAACTGCCATTCGCCTGTTTCACTAACACTGTCTTTTGGCTTGTTGGCTTACCGTCACGATTCATCAAAGAGGCGATATCACGGATACTGCCATAAACCGATTTAAACAATGGGAAACGCATCAACTGGCGCTCAAGCCAACCATAAAGCCACACAATCGGGCTGACCGAAAACAGCAGGCCCACGGCAAAAACTAATGCCACCACCAGCATAAAACCGGCGCCGACAAAGTGTTGGTTAATCCCTACCAACTCTAAAATTACAATTCCTAAACCATCTAACGATACAAACAACGACCAAAACAGCCACAAACTCAAGGCCATAGGTAATAGATTCATTAAGCCGCGGGCTAAGGTTTTTTTCATCACACTCTCATTCAGTCATAGGGATACAAAAGGCATAAAATATTTACGCAAAAAACGCCACAAATGCTACCACAGAGTCACTTTTGCACCAGCACATGATGTAAGGTATCTGGCAGTAATAGTCTCAAGCATAGAGACAGCGTTCAAATTCAGGGCCCACTCTGAGCCATTCTAAGGAAAGTAAAATGCGCGTAACCCGCTTAGATCATTTGGTCTTAACAGTAAAAGACATCGCCGTCAGTGTCGAATTTTATCAAACCGTGCTCGGGATGAAGAAAGTGGTATTTGGCAATCAGCGTATTGCGTTAAGTTTTGGCGACCAAAAGATTAACCTGCACCAAGCGGGCGCAGAATTTGAACCTAAAGCCGCAGCAGCCATGCCCGGCAGTGCCGATCTGTGTTTTGTGGTCAGCCACAATATAGAAGAAGTGATCGCCCATTTAAACGCACTTCAGATTAAAATCATTGAAGGCCCAGTGCTACGAACCGGTGCCACAGGCCGGATAAACTCTGTCTATATCCGCGACCCAGATTATAACCTGCTTGAGTTATCAGAATATCTGCCCGCCTGCACTGGGTAAGCGAATTAGGGCAATATCAGCTGCAGTTCTGCTAGCACGCGGCGAGCAGAACTGCCGCTAACGTTATACTGGTTCACTGTTGTTTGCGATAAGACTCTCGACAGTTGAGTGGCATTTATTGTCATTACTTCCCCAGTGACTCGTCGTCTCTTTATTTAACAAGAAGCATCCCTAAGGGCTCTAATAAAATATCCATGTTTTAGAAGGTCACTGGTGCAACAATGCCAATCCTCATTAACCCTTCAGCTGTTCGTTTAGCTAAAAAGATATTTGCACCAAAGCAAGATAATTTTATCGTCAGTTGTGCAGTATTCATTGTCATTGTTTCCCCTGTGACTCGCCATAAACTCGTCCCTGAGGGCTCGACGACGGCATCCATGCCGCCAACGGTCACAGTTGCAACAATGCCAATCTTAACTAACACTTCTGCTGTTCGTTTAGCTAAAAAGATATTGCCCCAAAGCTTGCTAGCATTCATTTGGTGAGTCGCAAACTGACGAATGAATTGCCCTACAAAATCTTATCTATTTACCTAATGTATGGCCCTACCGCACAGCGACTAACAATGTATGGGTATACAGTCGTATTTAAATTTAGATGCTTTTGAGTGTTTTTGCACTCATTAGTTTGCGCGTTTATCCAGCCTAAAATTTATAAAACCCTTTAAAATCATTTGCATATACTTTTCCAAAATTAGTTAATAGGTTTGGAAAACGCGCATGCGCGTTTTTCCGGATGGTGTATTAGATAAAAAGCTGATAAGTTCTTTGCAATACAAGCAGTTAATGATGCGCGTTTTTACTGGTCTAATAAGGTAAACGCGCATGCGCACTAATAAAATGTTAGCGGTATCAACACATGATTCCATTTGGCCTTAGTAAAGAACAATTTCAAGCACGCTACCGTCGCTGCTTAGAACGTGCATCTCAACACCTTATTGACGAACTAAGAAAACTTTTGTCTATCGCCGTTCCAGATTCTGTGAAAGGTGCAGAGGTTCAAATATTTCTTGGTGAAGATGGTCTTGATACCCCAACGGCGTGGATTTACTACCGCGGGGAAAATAACAAAGTAGATCACAGCGACCCATCCATTTTTCCAGGCAGAGCCATGGAGCTCTCGATTGGCTTAGAGAATATGGAGCCATTCGACGAAAGGTATTTCTCTGACGAAGAATTTAACGGCCTCACCTTGGCCGCCAACACTACAAAACATTGGTTTGCTGAGTGTTGGTGGAAAGCTGGAGGTTGGAGTTACACTGTTCCAGCAAAAGTATGGATACATGATGGGTTCGGTGATGGCAAAGCAGTTGAACTCTCGGAAAACCGCTAACAACTGGTTCAAATCGTTCGCTTCGCTCACTGGGACCGGCTAAAGCCGGCCCCTTAACCAAACGTTACATACCATGAAAATATCAGAACTACAGTTAATATTTATAGAAGAGCTTAAAATATTGTTGCCACATTGGAAGTTCATCAAATCCAATCGGCAATTCAAGCTAAAGCAGAAAAACGTAATTTGGTACTTCCATATTGCCTGCATTAATCATGCATCAGATTTTTATGCCGTTGGAAGTGTGTCCGTTGAATATATAATTGAAAATGAGCGTGTTTGTAGCATAGGTGCAGAGCTGGGAAATATAGAAGGCTCTGGCCAAATTCGGTTTGCTATTTCAAACCCTATTGAAGCAAAGTTGTCTGCACAACAACTTTTCGCTTTTTTTGAAAAAATCGGGCTGGTTTTCCTTCAGCGTTATAGTAAGCCAACTGAAGTAATTTCTACCTTGCAAAAGGGTGGTAAAGAAGCAATGTTGATTAGCCCAATTATTTCTCTACACCAAAAGCAAATTAGCAGCTTAACTTTGCATTATGTAAAAAATATGTAACAAGTCGTTCCAGCCTCGCCACTTCGTGGCTGGACAGTTTTTAAGTCGCGGTTTTATGGTTTTGCTGCGCAAAAGTTTCCCATAAAACCACAACTTAAAAACTGCCGCTGAACTCGGCGTTAGCTTCCAAGGAAATACCGTGAGAGCAGCATTAACACTAATATTTTTATTACTTTCTTTTCCAGCCTTTTCTGAGCAAGAAAATAGTAAGTACTTCGTTTTTATTGGTAAAAAGATCAGCCTAGAGACTGTACCTCCGAAGGATGGCGAAATATCCCTAGACGGCCAATTCTTGGCAACGTACGAAATACTGGAACCGTACAGGGGGACGTACAAAGGAAATCGCATCGAATTTACTGCTTACGATCACTACGGCACCCCACAATTTTCTTTATATGAACATGTACTCTTGTACGTAGAAATGCACAACGGCCAATATTTTCACTCAAAATATCAGTTCTCACCTCTATACAAAGACAAGAGTGGCAAGTGGGCTGGCACCTACGCATCATATGATTATGAGCACAGCTACAATAAAAACACGCCGATTAAGCCTGTAAGAATTGAGTTTAACGAACCAATTTTTTACGACATATCTGATATCGCAAAAGACCGCATAGCAAAGGCATTTCCTGCACCTTACTACAGAGTTGAAGGCAAAAAAGCTATTGCTGTATACGGAAATTATGTTGATGAGCTGTTTCGTCTAAAGCAAAGTGGTGTTTTAAAAGCTCGCGGTGACTTCCAGTGAGAAAGCTAACAACTGGTTCAAGTCGCTCGCTTCGCTCACTCGGGACCGCGTTCCGCGGCCCCTTAACCAAACGTTATGTATGCGAGCAACAGCAATGGATAAATATCAAGCGCCATCTAGTAGAGAAGAATTGGAAAGCCGATACGCGAACGGAGAAAGATATTTTCCTGAGTGCGATCTCTTTGAGTTGGATCTATCAGGAATAACGTTGGATGGGGCTTCTTTTGAAATACATTCTTGGTTTTCTGACTGCAATTTTGAGAATGCAAGCTTACGTGGCGTTAGCTTTCGTGAATGTAATGTTAAGTGTGCCAATTTTAAGAATGCCAATCTTAGTGGCGCCTCATTTGAAGGTGCTGCCATTGAATCTGCTGAGTTCCATGGCGCAAATATTGAAGGTGTAAAAGTCATTGGTGCCACTAGTTATGGCTACACGTTGGTAGCTGGTGATGAACTAGTACAGTAAAAGCACATAACAATGCGTAACAACCCGCGCACTTCGTGCACTGGACAGTTTGTAAGCCGCAGCTTTGTGGTTTTGCTGCGCAAAAGTAATCCACAAAACTACAACTTACAAACTGCCGTTGTACTCGGCGTTAACCCATAGAAATTTTTATCCGAAATTCACCTTATACAGTCGACGTCCTGACACGCTTTTGTCCCAAAGCATGTTGCGTATGTCTTTTAAATCTACAGATTACGCGAATGCTCGAAAGGTGTGCCATGGTGATTAGCGAGACGACCGTCCGCCCCATGGACGGGGCGGTCGAGCATCCAAGGACGGACTTGCTGCGCGTCGGTGAGTAAATGCCATGGCAAGCCTTTATGAGTGGATACCAACAAACGCTAAGCCTTCAAGATCTGAGCAACCTCTTCTCTCGACGAATAAAAACCTGCTCAAAGTACAGTTCAAAATACAGAGAAAAGAACAGCTCTAGTTAACCCGCTAATGTATTAATCCTCTCAAGTGTCTGCTGTGTCGCCAGATTTTGCGCGGCTAGATAATCCAGTTTTAACTGTTTG
Source organism: Shewanella sp. SM29 (assembly GCF_025654245.1). NCBI lineage: Bacteria > Pseudomonadati > Pseudomonadota > Gammaproteobacteria > Alteromonadales > Shewanellaceae > Shewanella > Shewanella sp. SM29. The sequence goes on along the minus strand of NZ_JAKKRN010000038.1, from coordinate 43,610 downwards.
ATGATGCCAGTAATCAAGACTAACTCCTGCTGTAACAGCGGAATTTTCGACATATCATGGGTGGGTAAATTGATATCGACGGTATCAAATAAATTGCCAAAATAGCTCGCCATGATCAGCACTTTATTGGCTTTAAATTCGATACTCAGCCCCGACCCGCGCGCCGTTTTACGGAATAACTGTTCCAGTTCAACGAGGCGTTCCATCACGGCGGGAGACAATAGATATCGCGCGTAATGCTGGTCATGGGAATACACTTCAAACATCGCCTCAAAGGTCACGCTTTCGAGTTTCACTCTGGGTTTCTTGATGCCTGCCATGGTGTTACCAAAGGAGCCATAATCTTGGCTAACGACGGTATGGGATTCAAAGCTAAAGGGCATCGTCATGATCACGACCCCACCTTTAAATTGGATCTTGTCTGACTTGCTGCCGCGGGATTTTAAGGTTAATTCGCAGAATTCGAAGCTGATATCTTCTACCTTGCCACGAATATGATCCTCTGATTGTTGCTTGCTAAAACGGGGCATAAGTTCGAAATCGGCCACTGAATCAAGGTTGACACAGGAGTCGGGGCTATAACGGTAGTCCCCTAGTTTTTTGAGTAAAACAGGCAATATTTTATATTTGTAATGGCGCTTATATTGCATTTCAGGCAGATGAACCCACATCAAAATGCTGGCGATGACGATCAGGCTCAAAATGGTTGGGTCATGGTTAGAGGCTAACGAGATTAAATCAAAGGCCAGTGCGGGCAGGCACACGAGCCAACCTAGACGCTTCGCCCATTTTTTACGGGAGAGTTTAGCTTCAAGCTTTTCAATTCGATAGGCTTCTAGCGGCGCTAATAGCTGCAATAGCTCGGCTTTAGCTTCCTCGTACAGTGGCGGTAATTCAGCGCGGGGGAAATCAGCGGGTAAATTCGCTTCAGAAATATGATTTCGAATACTTTTAAGGGCTTCGAAACCTTGCTTTAAAGAATACAATAATGGGCTCATCAACTTATCCATGTTATCGCCGACACAGCGCCCATTCCGTTGCGCTGCTAACCCCAAACCTTAGCGGTAACAAATAGGGTGGCGGTTAAATTCTGAGGTTAACATGCTGTGATATCAATCCACAGCTAAACACAAAAACGCTAGCACTTAGGCTTCGACTACTTTCACTATCTAGGTCTACCGCCCTTTTCCAACAGCTAAAACTTATTGCAAGCATCAGATTAAACAAAGGTTAATTTATTGTAAACACAAAAATGACCTTCTTTATTCGCGGTACCGATCCAGAATGCCAGTTCATAATCTAATTTAACTATTTAATTTAGCTATCCAATTTCACAATCCATAACCCAAAATCCTAGCTCACTTCTCTATCTCACGATCCTAGCTCACTATCCTAATCAACGATCCTAGCTCAGCATCCTAAAAGCAAAACGCTCCACAGAGACTGCGGAGCGTTTTATTCAGCGAATGGCATTACAACAGCAGATTAATGCGTGTGTTAGCCTTTCATGTCCTTTTCCATATCTTCGTAGGAAGTATGACGAACGTCTTTACCTTTCACGTAGTAAATAATGTATTCACAAATATTTTTGCAGCGGTCGCCGACACGCTCAACTGCGCGTGCAGCCCATAATACGTCGAGTATGTCTGGGATTGAACGCGGATCTTCCATCATATAGGTCATTAACTGGCGAATGATGCCTTCATATTCACGGTCAAGCTTAGCATCTTCTTTATGCAGTTCTAACGCGGTATCTGCATCCATACGGGCCAAGGCATCTAAAGTCGCATGCAACATCCGAGTCGCATGACGCCCCATATTTTCAATACTAACTAACAAAGGCTGCTGATTATTCAAACGTTTATCTAATGCTGCTTTTGCAATCCGCACACAGGCATCACCAATACGCTCAAGATCGGCGATGGTTTTTGAAATAGCGATAATCAAGCGTAAATCACTGGCCGCAGGTTGACGCTTAGCAATAATACGCGTGCATTCTTCGTCAATGGAGACTTCCATCGCATTGACTTTATGATCGCCTGCAATCACCCGCTGAGCTAACTCGGCATCGAGGGCACTTAAGGCATCAATCGCTTGCTCTAGCTGACGTTCAACCAAGCCACCCATGGCGAGCACTCGATTACGGATATCATCCAGCTCAGCGGTGAACTGACCCGAAATGTGCTTACTTAAATTCATGTTTTCCATTGCGTTCCAACCTGTTACTTAACTGTTGACCCATACCAAGCCGTGGTGGCCTTATCCGATACTCAAGCGATTAACCGTAACGTCCTGTGATGTAATCTTCAGTCTTACGTTTTTTCGGTGTGGTGAAAATCGTATTAGTATCAGCATATTCAACTAATTCACCCATATACATAAAGGCCGTTTGATCCGATACCCGCGCCGCCTGTTGCATGTTATGAGTCACGATAACCACAGTGTATTTCGTCTTAAGCTCAGTGATTAACTCTTCAATCGTCAGCGTCGAAATCGGATCGAGTGCCGATGTTGGTTCGTCGAGTAATAACACTTCTGGCTCAATGGCTATCGCCCGGGCAATCACCAGACGTTGCTGTTGACCGCCAGATAAACCAAAGGCGTTATCGTGCAATCTGTCTTTAACTTCGTCCCAAATCGCCGCGCCGCGCAATGAACGCTCAGCCGCTTCATCGAGTTCACGACGGTTATTCAGCCCTTGCAATCTCAAACCATAAACAACGTTTTCGTAAATCGACTTAGGGAAAGGATTTGGGCGTTGGAACACCATACCGACATTACGGCGCAGGGCCGCGACGTCGATTTTCTTGTCGTAAATATTCTGGCCGTGCAGCAATATCTCGCCGCCAATATGACAATTATCAACTAAGTCATTCATGCGGTTAATACAGCGCAATAGTGTCGATTTACCACAACCACTGGGGCCGATAAAGGCAGTGACTTGCTTCTTGGGGATCTTCATCGATACATTAAACAGCGCTTGCTTATCACCATAGCGCAAATCTAAGTTACGGATCTCCAGCGCGGTGTCGTTCTGGCTTAAGTTAGCTAAATCAAAGTTATTGGTTTTCATTGCTGTCGAATCTATAGAAATCATATTTAGTCCTAATACTTTCAGGATAATCGCTGATTAGTGCTCAAGCGAACGATATTTTTCACGTAAATGGTTACGCACGCTAATGGCCGTCAAGTTGAGTGCCACAATCACAGACACCAGCAAGAAAGAGGTCGCATACACCAGAGGACGTGCCGCTTCAACGTTAGGACTCTGGAAGCCCACATCATATATATGGAACCCTAAGTGCATGAACTTACGTTCTAAATGCACAAACGGGAAGTTAAAGTCCAGTGGTAATGTTGGCGCTAATTTCACGACACCCACCAACATCAGCGGTGCCACTTCACCGGCAGCACGAGCGACCGCTAAAATCAAACCCGTCATGATCGCTGGACTCGCCATCGGGATCACAATCCGCCACAGGGTTTCAGCCTTAGTCGCGCCCAGTGCCAAACTACCTTGACGCACCGCGCTTGGAATACGACTTAACCCTTCTTCAGTCGACACAATAACCACTGGCAGCGTCAAAATCGCGAGGGTTAATGCCGACCAAATCACCCCTGGCGAACCAAAGGTAGGAGCAGGCAAAGCTTCAGCGTAAAACAATTGGTCGATGGAACCGCCCATCATGTACACGAAGAAACCTAAACCGAATACGCCATACACAATCGAGGGCACACCCGCTAAGTTGATTACCGCAATGCGGATCATCTTAGTAATAGGGCCTTTCTTCGCATATTCATGTAGATAAACCGCCGCGACCACGCCAAATGGCGTCACGATAACCGCCATCAACATCACCATAAATACAGTGCCGAAAATCGCGGGGAACACGCCGCCCTCAGTGTTGGCTTCACGCGGATCGTCACTCATAAAGCGTCCAATACCGACAAACCACTTACCAATTTTGCCTATGAGTCCTAAGTGATTCACATAGGTCACATCGAGAACGGTATCGAGCTTCAGTTCAACTTCTTCGCCGCGCATATCTCGGACGATAACCGAGTCACGCGCCGCATCATCACGCAGGGCAAATAACGCCTTTTCAAGCACTAAGTAATCTTCTTGCAGTTGAGCTCTCTTGGCGACCAACTCAGCTTTAATACTGTCGGTCAGTTCCCCATCTAGCTCGAAACGACGCTCCTGCAAACGCAATTTTTCAATGGCGTAGTTAATCGAGCCAATATCTTGCTTCTGCAAATCAACCGCTTTATCCGATAAGGCAACAGCGCGTTCGATATGCTCCATTAAGGAAGATTCAATCGCATCATTCACTAAATCAAGACGCTTGCCATTTTCAATCACGGCTATCGGATAACCGTAGAAGTTACCGTTTTTAGCCCGCTCGATCAGTGCGACCTCGCTTGGCACAGAACGGCTAACAATATCCGTACCTAATATCCAGCGGAAATCCAAACCCACAAATTCACGGTTACCGGTTTTTACTAAGTAACGGGTCACAAACTCGCCCGGATGTTGCTTAAACACATGGCCAGCAGCAATCAAACGCTCAGTCGGTACTTCTTCCCTATCGTAAACCTCACCAATTAAGATCGAACGTACACCCGTGTTATCTTCAAGCTCCCACTGGTAAACGGTTGCAGGCCAAAAGTAACTTAAGCCGCGCCATGCGATTAACAATAATAAGCCTAAGACGGCAATCAAACTGATGCTCACAGCACCGCCCGTCATCCATATCCATGGCGAGCCTGATTTTACCCACTTACCCATTGCACAAACCTCTCAAGGTCACTGGCGAAATAGTATTTAATGTCATTGTCTTATCCCCGTTACAGCGAGCTATAGCGTTCACGTAGACGCTGTCTCACCACTTCTGCAATGGTGTTAAAGAAGAATGTAAAGATGAATAGTACGAACGCAGCAAGGAAGAGCACACGATAATGCGAGCTACCGATAGCCGATTCAGGCATTTCAACCGCAATGTTTGCCGCCAAGGTTCGCATCCCTTCGAACACGCTCCATTCCATGATGGCGGTGTTACCTGTGGCCATCAGTACGATCATGGTCTCGCCAACGGCGCGGCCAAGGCCCATCATAATGGCCGAGAAAATTCCCGGACTGGCGGTTAACAACACCACGCGTGTCAATGTCTGCCAAGGCGTCGCACCTAAGGCTAAGCTGCCGTTAGATAAATGACGCGGTACAGAGAAAATGGCATCTTCAGCGATGGAGAAAATCGTTGGGATCACCGCAAAGCCCATGGCAATACCGACCACCAGCGCGTTACGTTGGTCGAAGGTGATCCCCAGTTCGTTAGTGATGAATTGACGGGTATTACCATCAAACAGCGCCACTTCGATGATTGGGCTGACCGCAAAAGAGAACCACCCCACGAAACAGACCACAGGGATCAACATCAGCTCTTGGTACACTTCGGGTAAACGTTGTTTCCACTTACCCGGCAACCTGCTCCAGCCATAGGCAGACGTGAGTATCGAGGTCGGCAATAAGATCAGTAGAATTAAAATGCCGGGGAGATGCTCTTCAATCAGTGGCGCTAACCACAGACCCGCCAAGAAGCCTAAAATCACCGTTGGTAATGCTTCCATGATTTCAATGGTCGGTTTCACGAAACCGCGCACCTTAGGCGACATAAAGTAAGCCGTGTAAATCGCACCAGCAACGGATAAAGGCACGGCAAATAACATGGCATAAAATGCCGCTTTCATTGTGCCGTAGGCCAATGGCATTAAGCTCAACTTAGCTTCGAAATCGTCAGAACCTGAGGTCGATTGCCATACATATTTAGGCTCTGGATAACCTTCATACCACACCTTGTCCCACATAGCGCTCCATGACACTTCTGGGTGGGAGTTTTCCACACTGAAGATATGCAGCTTTTTGTCCGCCTCAACGACTATGCCGTTTGAGCGTGGGGTAAAGCCCATTTTACCGGGATTTTTAAGGTCAAACTTTGCATCAAACAGTTCACGATGACTCGTGGTATAAAGTAGTGTTAGCTCACCCTCAGGGCTCACTGTCGCAAAACTCTTACGATAGAATTCAGAGGTAATCGAGCTGATGGGCGGTAAGTCATCAAACTGACGAATCTCTTGATATAAACGTCCTTTTTCACCATTAACTTGGAAGTACTGCGCCACAATACCTGTGTCATAACTGACCAGTAATGAACTCGCTCCCGCCAGCAAAGCCACGTTATTGACTTGTGCCTTAGCACGTTCAACATCAATCACCTGCAGCAGATCTAAGCTGTCAGTATCACGGATGTCGTACACGAAAATTTTATTGCCAGTTTGCAACATCAATTGACGTTGATCGGGCGTCATCAGCTCGTGGGAGACTTTCTTCGGCGCATCTTGAATTTGTGACGTCGTAGAAACCCACTCCACTTCTTCAGTCATCATGTTCTCTTGCCCTTCGAGACGAGTGAGGCGCCAAACACCACTTTCATCTTGATAAGCAAAACTCATTTTGTCTGAGCTATAAGTGAAGGTCAGCTTATGAATCGCGCTGCCCGTCTCATCGACGGTAATGGGGGTTTCACCTGCGGGATAACGCAGTTTAGGTGTGATTAAACGTTTGTTATTAGGGTACGTTAAACCAAACTCTAGGCCCGCCACTATGACCTGACCATTACTTAATCCCAGCGCAAAACGTTGTTCGCTCGGTACAGCAACGGCGGCGCTGGTGACTGTAACACCCGCAGGTAACGTCGGGGTAAAGCTAGAAAGTAAGCTACCGTCGGCAACAGTATAGAAGTCCACTTGACCATGAACGCTCACACGGTACATCACCTCATTTTGCTCTTCAGCACCCACCATTAAGGTCGGCACATCCGCGTGTTGATAACTCACACTCTTAACGGGTATGACATCAGCACTGTCGAAAATGGGTTTAATCACATACAACAGATAAAAGAAGATCAACAATAAGGCGACAAATACCATAGTGCCGCCGATAGTGACGCTGATTTGCGCCGCTTTATCCTTAAATGCCCTGCGATTCGAGCGTCCGCCTTTAAGCATACTGTGCGATGCAGAACCAGGTTGAGTGACCTGACTTTCCATTAAGAACCTCTATTATTAATAGCTAGCGAGTTTTTTCGCTAGGATTTGCCGAGTGCTATGCTTACACTGTTTGAACGTAAACTGAGCAATAACAACATCCTTTATTCTAAGTGCGTTGGATTATATGACGCAAAGATGACAGTTGTGTTACACCCCGTTTTAAAACAGGTGCCTTTTACAAAAAATAGGAGTCAGTCACTATGCTACGATACTTAATCACACTACAAGCACCTGATAGAAAAGGATTAGTAGAACAAATCGCCCATGCTGTGAGTCGTCATGGCGGCAACTGGCTCGACTCAGAATTACGCCATATTGACGGTGTCTTTGCCGCGATATTGTTACTCGAAGTGCCGTCACTGCGCATGGACGAGCTTATTGAGGCCCTAGAATGCATCGATAGCCTGTCCCTCACCTACTCCAAAACCTCGGTCGCCCTTAAGCCCATCAAACGCTTAAGTTACAACCTAGTGGCCTATGACAGACCCGGACTTGTGCTCGATATATCCAATAAAATCAATGCAATTGGCATCAATATCGAGCAGTTTAGTAGTCAATATGAAACCGCAGGCCATACAGGTATAGCACTCTTTCGGGCCACCATTGGCCTTGGACTCACAGATCTCGCCCAAGAAGATCAACTGGTAGAATCCCTCTATGCTCTTGGGGATGATCTCGTGCTCGATAGATTAAGCCGTTAATGCCATTAACTTTTACGGCAAGCTAACACTTAGCACACCAATATATTTAGAGAGTGCTCTCGCAATGGCACTTTCAAAAAGCACTTTAAGAGCGCTTAAAGCAATGCTTAAAAACCGATATTCGCGACAAGGTGTTCAAATTAAGTTAAGCCAGTGCAATCAATACTGGATAGTTGGAATCGTTAGAATTCGAATAGGAATCAGGCTAGTGGGTTTGTAAGTTGATGTCATCATTTAAAATTTATTAACCATCTAATAATGCTTAATATTTTTACTATAAAAAGCCCACAAAACCCGATTACTGAACCATAAACACACTAACACCAACAAAATTTAATGTTGTAACTGCCTTTCGATTCATGCTCCCTTGGTAGAATAACCCACGAAACACCATAGCTCCGGTTCAGAATGACCACTTTGCCGCTTTCGAGCTTTACCATCTTTATGTTTTATCAATTATTTTAGGGAGTAGTACGTATGGAGCAGTTATACGAACTGGCCCAAGCCATGATACACAATGATCTGGCGGTTTTAGCCAATCCTAAAATCGCCCTCATGGTCAGCGCATTAATTTGTGGCTTTTTAGTGTTAGAAAATGGCTTTATTCCCACCGCATTTTTACCCGGAGATAGCCTACTCTTTCTCACTGGAGTGCTGATTTATCAAGATATTCTTCATATCGGTATTATGCCGTTATTGGTTCTAGCAACCTTTACAGGTACAGCTATAGGTTATTTACAGGGTCGATTTTTAGGGCATACCCAAATTTACCAAAAACTGCTGTCGAATATTGATATCAAACATCAGGAAAAAGCGACCCACCTAATTGATAACTATGGAGTGATAACCCTGCTACTCGCACGTTATATTCCTTTTGTTCGTACCGTTTACCCCTATATTTTAGGTGCAACGGGTATTTCTTCCCGTCGTTTTTTACTCATTAACTTCATCAGCTCAATGGTGTGGATTTTTTCCGTTGTTGGTTTTGGGTATCTCATTAGCCATACCCAATTAGCAACAAAATACCAAACACAATTTATGAGCATAATCATTTACTTGCCAGTAGCCTTGCTAACTTTCGGTATTATTGCCTTAGTGTACAAATGGTTAAGTAAAACAAAAGAGGTTTAGGTGCACTCAGTCAATCGACTTACTTATCGAGAATTCCTATCTAAACTGACTTGGATAATCTTGTATACTGACGGCCACGCAATGACGATATAACGAAAGCGTGCACTAGAACGCATGATGAGCGACTAAGCTGCACCAGAACGCAACACATTAGGATGACCATGTTAGGAACGCTAAAAAAGATGCGCGTGCAGTTAGATGACGCGCAACAAGTGCAATATCAACTCGTTATTGGTGATGAGTTACTCCCGCTCAATCCATTGATAGGCAAGCAATTAACCTTGACCCACACGGGTAATATCTTCTGCTGCAACTGCGGTAAAAAGAGCAAGAAGAGTTACTCGCAGGGCCATTGTTTTGTCTGTATGCAAAAGCTGGCGAGTTGCGATATGTGCATCATGAAGCCGGAAACTTGTCATTACGACCAAGGCACTTGCCGCGAACCAGAGTGGGCCCAGAGCCACTGTTTTGTGCCGCATTATGTATATCTGTCGAATACTTCGGGCGTTAAAGTCGGCATTACCCGCCACACTCAACTGCCCACCCGTTGGATTGACCAAGGTGCTACCCAAGGTTTACCGATTTTTAAAGTCTCAACAAGACAGCTCTCAGGCTTAGTCGAAGTAGAATTGGCAAAACTGGTTAATGATAAAACCCATTGGCAAGCCATGTTAAAAGGCCATGCCGACGATATTGATTTAAATGCTAAGGCTGCGGAACTGATCCCACAAATTGAGGCTAAGTTACACGAAATCGGCATGCAAAAAGGCGATTACAGTATCGAGCGTTTGCACGAAACGATTCAGCCAATTCATTATCCAATTGACACCTTTCCGAAGAAGATCACTTCGCACAATTTCGATAAAGATGTGGTCGTCAGCGGAATTTTGCAGGGGATCAAAGGGCAGTATTTAATGTTTGATACGGGCGTGATTAACATTCGTAAGTTTTCATCCTACGAGATCACAGTCGAGCACGACTGAAACAGTCTGAAATCAAAATGGAACTTCCCTCCATTAAAATGAAAAAGCGCGGCAGTTTTCACTGTCGCGCCCTTTATTGAGATGGCTGTCACTAAAGTACCATGTCCCACAGTTCAAAAATGGGAGCTAGCACCACAAACATGGGACCAAGACACCTCAATTAAGCACTAATCCCGTTTATCTGGCGAATGCTCCAACCAAAATGCTGACTCAATTCACTTAGAACTGAACTAAAGCTCAAACGCTGGCTAAGGAGCCACATTAACCGACGGCATATTGGCCAACATACTGGCAATGAGACTGTCGAAATTTTCGGTTAGCTCATCCATCTTTTTAATGTTGCCAAAACCTTGGGCAAGCACACGCCAAATTGGCTCATCAACGCCCTGTATTTTAGTGGGTTTAAAGAGCGCTATCACCACGGTACCTTTGTCATACTTTTGGGTATTCACACCGTCGGTTGACAGCCCAGCGACTAACCCTGTCACTGCCAAAATTTGTTCATCGCTCATTTCAGTTCCCATAGCGACGCCAAAGCCAACCTGAAAATCCGCCAGTAGTGGATCTTCGACCCAGCGATATCCCTTACTCTGCAAAGTTTGCTTTAATACAGCTTGCATGTGTTGCAACACTGGCTGCGGATCTAAGCGTTTATCTGTAATGATTTTTTGAAATTTAGGATGCCAAGTAAATGTCATTGCCGTTGACGGTAATTCACTGAGATCGCCAGACATCACGATTGTGGTTCGCAACGGCTGCGCCGCGTTATCCGTCACAGTTACGCACCCAGTAAGACCTAAAACGCTGCTAAAAAGCAGTATTAACACTCTCAAATACCGATTTAACACTCGGTCGGGAACCCAGCAAGGAACTCGACTGAGCTGTCGATTTAGCACTCCACTTAGCTCACTATGTAATGATGGATTCATCATGCCCTGTTACCTCAATCTATAAAATGCTGTCTAAGGATAGTTGCTATTACTAAAACTGAAAGCTGATATCCATCATAGTGTTAAATCAGCATATTCCAATATATTGATATTCGTGCTAACACAGAAAACCATCAAACTGCGCTAGCCCTATTCTCACGCCATCAATCCCATCGAGGCATGTACATATTTTGTTATTCTTTTTAGTTTATAAACTCGCTATGTCGTATAGGCGCGGCAACATTTAATCGCTAGAATGCCTCGCCTGCGTTGCAATCAAATGTCTAAATTATAAATAATAGCAACACAGTATTGCGTACCGTCCGATGAGTAAATCGCAGGCTCAATGCGGCAAATAATCACAATGCCATAAAACTAAAATAAAGGTGTGGATCTATCTATGGAGTTAATACTCGCTATCGCGTTGTTTGCCTTTTCATCGGGGATCACCCCAGGGCCTAACAATATTATGCTGATGACCTCAGGGGTAAACTTTGGCGTAAAACGCAGTATTCCGCATCTTATGGGAATAAGCCTTGGCTTCCCGACCATGATCCTCGCGATAGGTTTGGGCTTGAGCGCCCTATTCCAAAGCTATCCTATCATCCATCAAGTGATTAAAGTCGTCGGCATAGGTTACCTTTTGTATCTGTCTTGGTTGATTGCCAACAGCAGTAGCAAGATGGAAGGCAAAGCCATTGCTAAACCCTTCAGTTTTATCCAAGCCGCGGCCTTTCAATGGGTCAACCCTAAGGGCTGGATCATGGCCGTGGGCGCGATTGCGACATTCACGTCAGTACAGCAGGATTTGACCCCGCAGGTCATCACTATTGCAACGGTATTTTTGTGCGTCGCCTTTCCCTGCGCTATCGTCTGGCTCGGCTTTGGTGTGGCCCTTAAACGCATTTTAAAAAATGAGCGCCAACAGAAGATTTTTAATATCAGCATGGCGCTCTTGCTTGTGGCGTCTATCATCCCTATGATCGCCCCCTAATTTTTAAGCACGAGCAAACGACCGCCATGAACGAAATTGACATGATCACTCAACAAACCGACGACTGGGTGAAAAAAGTGATCATGAAATACAATATTTGCCCCTTCGCCAGACAAGAAGTCGAACGCGGCAGTATTCGGTATCTGGTAGTGGAACAAACTAAAGTCAAACAAGTGCTTAAGGCATTGATCGAAGAATGCCAATACCTCGACGCCCACCCCGAAGCCGAAACCACACTGTTTATTCTACCCCGTGGTTTTGAGGGGTTTTATGCCTATCTCGACCTCATCGACATGGCAACCGATACGCTTATCGAACACGAGTACGAAGGCACTTACCAACTCGCCACCTTCCACCCAGACTATTGTTTCGATGGCGAACCACAGGACGGGGCAGCCAACTTCACCAACCGCGCGCCCTACCCAACCCTGCATATTATCCGCGAAGCCAGCATGGAGTTAGCCCTTGCTAACTACAACGATCCCGAAACCATCCCAGAGCGCAATATCGCCTTTTGCGAACGCAAAGGCAGCGACTTTTTCGTCAAACTGTTAGCAGAGTGCATGGGGAAATCCTCATAACAACTCATACTAGGCAGTGAAATGCCATTTTCAGAAAACCAACTCAAAGCTTAAACAAACAAGGAATGTAACAGCGATGGATATAGTGTTGCCCGAAGAACTCTGCCACTTTTTAAGCACAGCAATTCCTGACTCGCGCCAACTTGATATAGGTTTTGCCTTATTTGAATTCCCACGAGTTGAAGAGCTGATAGACTTTCAACTGGGTTATCGCTGGCATGGTATCACCCGAGCGCAAGAATCGGCTTGGGATAACAATTGGTTAGTGCTTGCAAGTTCACATGGCGACCCCTTAATTTATCATTTAAAGGACGGGCACATTCTTTTCGCTCGCCATGGTGCAGGCCGTTGGGAGCCCTGCCTTCTTTTTACCGATTTAGCCAAAATGTCTCGCTGCTTTAATGAAATTGCGGCTCTTATCACTGAAACGGATAAAGCCCTTTTCGATGATAACGTCAATATCCAGCCAACCTATGTTGAGCTAATTAAAGCGATGATTGTTAACCATGTAGGGCTTGAGCAAGGCAACCAGATAATCGAGCAATTGGAAATCATGGCCTACTAACATAAGTAGGCCATAATAAATAAAACATTATAAATTAATAATTTATACATTATAAATCAATGTTTTTAAAATAGCTTACCCGCAGGCATACCGACGATATCTTTATCATGGTCGTTAATGCTCGCGAATAAGATCTGTCAAACCTATAACTGAAAACGTCTTAGTAATTCTTTTAGCGTAACACCAAGGCTAGCAAGATCGTCGGCGGAACGTGCAGTTTCTGCCGCGCCATCAGCGGTTTGTTCGGCAATATCCCTAACTCTCACAATACTTTTATTAATATCTTCTGCCACGGCGCTTTGTTCTTCCGAGGCAGCGGCAATTTGATGTGTCATATCCTGGATACGGCTAACCGCATCGGCAATATCCACTAACATTTCACCCGCTTCGCGGGATAATGACACTGCGCCATCACTTAATGTTCGGCTTTTGGTCATCATTTGTACCGACTCCAGTGTCCCCTTTTGCAAATTAACAATCATATTTTCAATTTCTTCAGTAGAGGATTGTGTTCGACTCGCAAGGCTTCTCACCTCATCGGCCACCACTGCAAATCCCCGTCCCGCCTCACCTGCTCTTGCAGCTTCAATGGCCGCATTTAGCGCGAGTAAATTGGTCTGTTGTGCAACCGATTTGATCACATCAAGGACGGAACCGATACTGTCACTCTCCGATTGTAAGCGCTCCATCGCATGTGCCGTGGTCGCTATTTCCTTGGCTAAAAGTTCGATTTGACTGACCGCTTCAATAACTTTTTTATTACCTATTGCAGTGGTGTGATCCGCCTCTTTAGCCGCTAGCGCAACATTTTCAGCACTGGTAGAAACCTCTTGCACTGTCGCCGCCATTTCATTAATCGCGGTGGCAACTTGGTCAGTTTCACTACGCTGATTTTGCATACCCGCACGATTTTGTTCAGTGACCGCAGAAAGCACCTCAGCCGATGAAGCCAACTGCACCACGCTATCGCCTATTTGTGTCAACACTTGCTTAAGGGTGCTATTCATTTCACCCATGGCACGCAATAATTCCCCCATCTCGTCCTGACGCTCTGAGTGGATAGTGCTGCTTAAATCACCTGTGGCAATTTTTCTCGCTGTAAGGAGGGTTTGTTTAAGTGGCCCGACAATTTGTCCACTGATTAACCACGCAAGTAAGGGGCCGACAACCAAGGCGACAATTAACGCACCGAGTACCACAGCCTTTGCTTGGGCATCAGCGTCAGCCCGTTTATGCTTTTGGATGTCAACTAATTCACGAATATTCACCATCAATGTTTGTGCTGCGCCGCCCATTGACTGCGCTAGGTTATTCATATCACGATTAACATTGACCATAGCATCAATATCATGGTCGTAACGGTCCAATATCTGGATGGCTTGTGCGGTATCCTCTCCCTTAAGAGTGGCGATAGTCTGTGACAATCTGGCAATGGCATCTTTTGCCGTTTTTAAATTGAGATCACTAGCATCATAGACATAGCCTCGGATGTGATAACGTAACATGGTCATTTGCTGGCTAACACTTAAGGCATCTTTTAATAATTCAGTATTTTGCGTCGCTTGCGCCCTGTTGGTCATTCTATCGACCAGCTCCGCATAGGTGGCAACCAACTTGGCCCCCACTTGAGCACCCGTGACTTTCAATTCCTGTTTATGCTTAAACACATCACTAAACTGATTTATTGATTGATGATACCGCTCCGTCACCACTAACGATTCTTGAAGATACAGCCGATCGTATGCATCGTTAGACGCTAACAACTGTTGCTGTAAACCGCTTTTTGTATTTTCAATTAAGCTCTGTAGTTCATCCAATTTTTTTAAATCGCCATTTGCGATAAATTCTAATCTTGCGGCCTTAGCCGCAAGCAGTGTTTTATCGACATTGGCAATAAACTCCAACCGACTACTGCTGATATCGATTGAGGTAAGTCCCCTGTATCCAGCCGCTGCCACAATAAATATCAGCAATAACAAGATCCCAAAACCAAGCCTTAACTTATTGGTTACCGTCATGTTTCCTAGCAGGCGGCGCAAACCTTCCATTTAAATACCCCATATCAAATTTAAAAATGAATATACAAATCCAATGCAATTGTAATGAGTTTTTCATGGCCGTTTATTGACCCAGTTAACCAATCTATAAAATACATTATATGTATAACATTTAAATTAAGGATGTATTGTGGAAGTCAGAAGCAAGAGAAAGCATTGTGGGAATGACAACAAAAATGAAAGAGTGATGACATGTCATCGTAGAAGGCCATGAATGGACCATTATTTAAGAGAAGATTAAGCGTGCCCGCAAGTAGCTGCATTCGATTTACAATAGACACACAGCCAAATTAAAACAATAAATTTGAGCACTACGACAAGGCTGGTGACATCACAATATCCGATACATCTTCGTCATGGTCGATACTAAAGGCCATAAAACCATCGATTTTAGGGATCGCTTGATAGACTTCAGTTTGGGTAAACAACACTAGACATTCGTTAAACACTGCGCGTATTTGCCGTGCTATCTCCTCCCACTCACTAAAGTCATCCTCGGGTAAGCTCTGTTGAATCGTCTGCAACTCATCCTCTGAAAGCAGGTAACATGTACTAAAACATTGATACTCCCAGTCACCTGTATTGAATTTAAGTTCTTGGATAGCCTCAGGGCTTTGGTATGACTCAGCCCATTCCCCAGACTGGTAATAGGCCAATCGCTGCTGAAAATCTGCCTCTGTATTAAAACAAAGATTTAATTCTGCGTATTCAGCATGGGTGTCAAAAGCAAAGGCATAAAAGGTTTTATCAGGATGAGCTAATAAAAATTGCTCAACCTCAACCGTTGTAAACCGCAATGTCTCGGCTTTGATTCGAGCAATAAGAGCATTATCTAATGGCATAAAGATGTTCCATTTATACAATATTTTTTGTGTCTCAGTGCATCACTTAAATTAAACCGACGTTACTAAACTCAATGCTTTAGTCATTTTTTACTAACGTCAAGCATTGAGATTAAGCTGAATTAAAGGATTTGTACGCTCCATTTCTCATTGCCATAGCGACGATTTTTATAGCTATCGATACGCCATTCATCGGCTTTTTTGAGAGCAATAAACAAATACTCATCTTCGAAGTTAGTGTTGGTTTTAATATAAATTTCGGCTCTGCTTTTATTTTTTAAAGTAATTTGCACTTCAAGAGGATGAGCGCAACCATTAAATTTTGAAGGAAACCCGAAGGAATTACGCACTTTTCCGCCGTAAACGCGCTGTTTTTCGGTGCAAAAATCGTCAAATAACGGCGCTATTTGCTCATTCAGTAAAGCAAACCAATCGGTTTGCTTCGCATAATGGAATTCAGCCACTGGCAATTCCTGCCGTAGCTTATCTTCTTCGGCAGTTCTTTCGGTATAGAGGGTATTTTCGATACTGTTCCAGCGCGTACAAAAAGATAACACTTTCTCTGTTAAATATGCTTTTAATTCAATATCATCCATTTAAATTATTGACTCCTTTATTTATAAGTCTGTCGGTCAAACCCGCCAAGAGTTTATACCATATCGGGACAGACGAATGACTCTTTACCGCGATTAAACGACGTATTAAAACCAATCCTTTACGCTCAAACGAGCTTGCACCACTGCAAACTCGGCAGCAAGCCATAACACCAAGATTTACAATGCTATAGATTTAATCCCCACACATCAAAGGCATCACGACTTAATTGTTCCCTAAAATCTGGGTGAGCGATGGCGATCAGCGCTTGTGCCCGTTCGCGCAGTGAACGGCCGCGTAGATTAGCGGCGCCGTATTCGGTCACAATGTAATGCACATGGGCCCGAGTGGTGACAACCCCTGCGCCAGGTGATAACACGCTTGCAATACGAGAAAGCGTTCCCCCCGCGGCAGTGCTGGGCAGCGCAATCACAGAACGACCACCTTCAGATAACCCTGCTCCGCGGATGAAATCCATCTGGCCGCCGACACCGGAATAGATTTTAGTGCCAATGGAATCGGCGCACACTTGCCCTGAAAGGTCGACCTGCAACGCCGAGTTAATCGCCATCACATTAGGATTTTTACGGATAATGGCCGTGTCGTTAACTTGCTCTATGTCCATAAAGATAACCGCAGGATTATCATCAACATAGTCGTATAATTTCTGGCTACCCAGGGCGAAACCTGTGACGAGTTTTCCCGGATAAAAACGCTTCTTGCTGTTGTTAATCACGCCCTTTTCAACCAGTTGCAATATACCGTCAGAAAATAGCTCAGTGTGGACGCCTAAGTCTTTATGTTCGGTTAAGCAAGACAACACGGCATCGGGGATCGCACCTATACCCATTTGCAAACAATCGCCATTACGCACCAGTTGGGCAACATTTTTACCGATCGCCAAACTCACCGCATCCCCCGTCGCGAAGGAATGAATGGGCAACGCCGCGCTCTGCTCATACACAGCGGCAAAACGGTCGATATGGATAAAGCTGTCGCCATGGGTGCGCGGCATTTGTGGATTAATATGAGCAATGATCTTACCCGCGACTTGGCAAGCTGCGAGCGTTGCTTCAACCGAGATCCCTAAGGAACACATGCCATGCTTATCGGGTGGCGACACTTGGATAATTGCGGTATCAATTTTTTGCTCGCCGGAACGAAATAACTTAGGCACTTCAGACAGGAAAATCGGCACATAATCCGCGTCACCACTTTGCAGTAATGCCCGCGTTGGCAGCCCACCGAAAAAACATCGATGGCGTAAATGCCCCTGTAAACTGGGATGGCTTAAGGATTCGGCGCCTTCAGTATGTAACTGTAACAGGGTGAGATTTTCTTTGATGAGTGCATGCTGCGCCAACGCATCTAATAAAATGCGCGGAGTGGCGCCCATGGAATGAGTCCACAGCGTCTCGCCGCTTTGAATTAAAGCAACCGCATCGAGCGCGCTATGACAAATGATTGGAGGCATAATGAATTCCCTTCGCTAAGCATGATGGCGGCAATCGCCCTAGCGGCAGTGTAAGGGATATCCTAATTAAGCAACCTCGATTTCAATGGCTTAGCGCGACTGTTTACTGATAATTTGCGCTATATCAAAACTCGGCGCTTTGCCCTTGATGATGAAACTCAGTACAGGGTTAATCCAAGCGCTTCGAAAATCTCATACTGGCAATCAATAACCCAATACAAGTAAAACCTATCATCCACAGGGCATCAAATTGCAGATCCATCACTTGGGCATCGCGCAGCACTATGGCCCGTGACATGCGCATAAAATGGGTTGCGGGTAAAGCTTCGGCAATCCATTGCGCCGCGATAGGCATGGCTTCGTAGGGGAACATAAATCCCGACAAGAGAATCGATGGCAGCAGGATAAATACCGTCATCTGCATCGATTGCAACTGAGTTTTAGCTATGGTCGAAATCACTAATCCTAAGGTTAAACTGGCGCAAATGAACAACATAGCAGCAAGGGCGATAGAATCAAGCCCGCCGCGAATGGGCACATCGAACAACAGATGCCCTGCGCTCAGGATAATGGTCACTTGCACAAAGCCAACCATCACATAGGGCACGATTTTACCCAGCATCAACTCCAGTGGCCGCACAGGCGTAGTGATCAAAAACTCCATATTGCCCTGCTCGCGCTCACGCACTATGGCGGCGGAAGTAAACATCACCATGGTCATAGTCAAAATCACTCCCAACAGGCCGGGTACTATGTTGACCACAGAACGTTGTTCTGGGTTGAAATATTGCACCACTTCAAAACTCGGCATCGCCGTTTTTAGTGCTCTTCCTGCGACTTCATCCAGTGGCATTTGCCTTAGGCTACGAATAGTTGAAGCGACAACCGTATCTGAACCATCCACTAGCCATTGGCCAGCGGGTTGTGCGATATAGGACTGCGCTAAATATTGCTGACCCACAAAGCTTGGGTGACGCACTAAGCGCTCATCAAGATCGGCGGGCAAATACAGCACAGCTTTGACTTCGCCGCGAGTGATCGCCGCCTCAGCCTCGGCGGCACTAAAATAACGCTGTTTAAAATCTACGACCTGCGTTGCTTCCACCGCCTTAACCAGTGCGCGACTGTAGGCAGAATCACTCAAATTAACTAACCCAGCAGGCAGATGGCGAGCATCGGTATTGATGGCATAACCAAACAACATCAGTTGCACCAGCGGGATCATGACTATCATGCCAAAGGTCATGCGATCCCGCGACAACTGCCGCAGCTCTTTGACCACAATCGCAAAAATCCTACGCCACATGGTCAGTCTCTCCCTTGGAAACCCCAGCCAAGCGCTCGCCAGTACAAGTGACAAACACATCTTCTAAGCTAGCGCGCACTTCTTCCATCGTCCGGCTGGCAACCCTAGGTTTAAGCCAAGCGAGCGGATTTTCAATATCGCTGCGCACTAACACCCGCAAACGACTGCCGATTTGCGCCGCCGACAATACCGCAGACTCGCTGATCAGTGATTGTTTTAAAGTGCGTAAGTCGTCCCCTGAGATCTCAACCACCCGAGCCCCCATAGCCGCCATCAGCTGCTGGGGTGAACCGTCGGCGCGTTTTATCCCGCGCTCTAAAATCGCAAGACCATGGCAACGCTCGGCCTCATCCATATAGTGAGTCGACACAAGTATCGTAGTGCCTTGGGCACAGAGATCGAATAAGCGCTCCCAAAACTCGCGTCGATTTTCAGGATCGACCGCCGATGTCGGCTCATCGAGAAACAATAATTCGGGGTGATGTAAGGTCGCTGCCGCTAAGGCCAAACGCTGTTTCTGGCCGCCACTCATGGAGCCCGCCATTTGTTTCTCGCGGCCGACTAAATCGTATAGCGTGACTAACTCGGCTATTCGCAGCTTTGATGCTCGGCGGTTAAGGCCATAAATTTGCGCGACAAACTCTAAGTTTTCCCGCACCGAAAGATTGTCGTACAGGGAGAATTTTTGCGTCATATAGCCAATGCGGCGACGCAGTTTTTCCTCGGCGCCGGGTAAGGTTTCACCCAATACGCGGATATTCCCCGATGTGGGACTCAGTAACCCAGTCAACATACGAATTGAAGTCGATTTTCCGCAGCCATTGGGGCCGAGAAACCCATAAATTGTGCCCTTGGGAATGGCGAGGTCGAGGTTTTCCACCGCATTAACACCACCAAAGGCGCGGGTCATCCCTTGGGTCTCGATAGCAAAATCAGCGCTTTTCATGGCTGCTCCACTTTTTGCTGCACTCCTTGCAGCACATCGAGTTGCAGCACATCGAGTTCAACTTCTAATGCCATGCCAGTAGGTAGGTCCTGATCTGTGGCGGAAATGGTGATATCGGTCAAATACATCAGCCGCGCTCGATCACGTTCATTTAGCGCATAAAATGGCGTGTAAGCAGGTTGACTGCGAATATTTCGCACAGTGCCAGCAATCGGTATCTCGCGGCCATCCACAAGAATATTGACGCTATCGCCCGCCTTCACTCTGTCTAACCAAGTCGCGGGCAGGTAAACCCGCACATAGGGATTATCGCTCGCCAGCAAACCAATCAACTGAGTGCCTGCGGCAATGCGATCGCCGACTCGCCAAGGCAACGTATCGACAACGGCATCACGCGCCGCTACTAAGCTCAAGTCTGCTAAGGCTTTTTGTTCGATGGCTACACTGGCGCGAGCTGCAGCCACCGCGGCTTTAGCTTGTTCAAGCTGCTCACTACGGGTGCCATTTTCTAGCAATCGCAGGCTTTGCTGCGCCTCAGCTTGTTTAGCGAAACTGGTATCCCGCGCCGCACGGGCCGTATCTAAATCCGCTTGGCTAAGTACTTTAGTGGCAAATAAACGGTTTGTTCGTTCAAAAGCTCGCTGAGCCTCTTTCACGCTGGCATTTGCCCCGTCGAGCACGGCCTTGGCGCGTTCTATATCCTCTAAACGCGCACCTGTGACCGCCTCAGAAAGTTTAGCTTTAGCCTGTTCAAGCTCGGCTTGGCGCAGGGCGAGGCGCGCATTGGCTGAGGTTGTATCAAGCTGAATTAACACCTCGCCCGCCTTAACCTGTTGACCTTCAACCACATTCACTTGAGTAATCAACTCACCTACGGGCGCGGTAAGTGTCAGCCTGTCCCGCTCGACAGTGCCAAGCACTCTGGGCGGCGCTTCAGTGCAGCCGACTAATAGCAAGATCACACAACCCACACTCACGTGCATCAGAATTTTAAAATTCACTCTCATTACGACTTCCTCGGTTCACGCAGTACACCTTGGGTAAAAACCTGCATATTGTGCAGCGCTAGACGCTGTAAACCATCAGCATCGGCACTAAAAAAGCCGAACTGACGCATTAACACCGGGGGCGCAATAAGCGGAAAAACCATCAGACTCACGAAACTGAGGCGTACTAAATCGGGATCTAATCCCTCCTTCAATAGCCCTGCATTGACTAATGTGGATTCGAGCCATTGCCGCGAGAGGGATAAAATTTGCTCAAAAACAGACAACATAATGCGATAAGGTTCTGAGCCATCGCCTTCCTGTAGCACCCGTATAATCAACCGTGGCAATCCCAGGTTAGGTGCCATAACGCGATAATATGTCTGCATAAGTTCACCCAAGTTATTTGGGGCATCCGCAGCGGATATTTCGCGAAAACGCGCTAATACGGGTTCAAGGGTTTCCCGCACCATTTGTTCGAACAGGCCCGCTTTTGAACCAAAATAATAACGAATAAGTGCGGCATCAACCTCGGCTTCGCGGGCAATTTCACGGGTAGAAACGCTGGGATAACTGCGATGACTGAAGAGACTTAGGGCTGCGATAATTAAGCGTTGGCGGGCATCGGAATCCCCTTTCGGACGACCAGGAGTCTGCGGCTGTGATTCAGGTTGGGCGGTAAATGGCACAACCCCCTTTGGGCGACCGGGAATAAGCGACATGGCAAGCTCCAGCAAAATTCATCTATTGATGAATATACTGAAAAGCCGCGTAAAAAGGCAGCAGTTAAATTCCTCATTTTCATTGATATTGAGGAATTTAACCCTAGGACTGCATGGTTAAAATTTAGATACCGTTCAATCGAAAAATTAAGCGGTCTTCTATTAAAGATTTATACAGTAAAAGCTTATGCGCCTTTCACTATCGCACTCAAACGGGTAATGAATTGCTGTACGGCTTCAACTGTGTCAAAACTAAAGGCAAGGCCATAGTGGGTTTCGGTCAAACTCTTATGCAAACGTTTGGGGAAACGTGTCATCTCGGCATTGTGGAAATAGTCGTATTTGGCATGCACGCCTGCAATAGTGGCAAGTTCGCCGGAAAAGACTTCGAATGCAGGGCGAATAATCAAGTTTGGTGATTTACCGTCGAGGTGTAAATAGAAAGCCTCTTTGGTTTCTGGGAGCATGTATTCTGTAATGTTTTTTATGGTGAAGTTAGTGCGACATTGCAGTCCACTTAAGCAGCTCACCATCTTATTATGTTCTATCGCCAAACTTATTCTCCCGTGTTTGTTGTCTATTTAAACCTGCCCATATCGCGCTACTTTTTCTACTCTCAGTCAATCCATGGCTCAGATGACTGATTAAGATAAGAAGAATGTCATCTCGGCAATGTTGGTTCTTATCTCGTTTATCCCACTTTACCTCAGCTCAGCCTAATCGGTTTAGTCTTTAAATGCACTAAAGTGATACCCATATCCCAGAGTAAATGGACGAGTTTGAATTATTTATCACAAAAAACCTTTATATACAGAACGATAAACCGATTAATTCAAACGCTAAGTGGGTGTAACAGAAAATTCTTTTGTGTAAGCAAATCGATATTTCAAACACGATAAAACTCAATTTAGTTTATTAGGCATTGCTTATCATCAGGTTATCAGCCTTTAGTTTGACATTAAAACGAACCGTTCAAAATGCGACCCAGCGATTGCATTTTATAATGATTGTTTTACTTGCCAGCTTAAAATGTTGCGTCTAGGTTAATAAGCTTGAGTTAAGTCCTGTTGATAATGGCTAAGTTACGGCAATCACATTTGATGCCAACCTAAACTAGCGCATTCACGCTATCCCGTCGTATTCAGGCCTTAAGTCATGTTTTACCCAAAGTGAGTAACCCGCGCTTAAGCGCCTATAAACCGAGCCATGCCAGCCGATTTCAAGCTTATTTACGGCAAATCCTGCATTAACTGACTTGCCCTAAACTGTCGCAACGGACTGGCGGCCACAATCAACAAGACCAACAACACGAGATATAGCCATGAAGATCAAAAAAGCCCTCATGCTCTTGGGTCTGTTCGCTGTCAGCCCAGTAACGTTAGCCGCAACCGGAGTCGCCTTTATCCATGGTACGGGTCACCAGACCAATGCCTTAGCCGATTACTGGACGCCCGAATTTGTTAACTCAGTGCGCCAAGGCATCCCAGTGCCAAACAATTACACAGTGATCAACTGCGACTTTGACCAATATATGTGGGAAGAAAGCGCCGCAGGTTGTCTGGCCACGCAGCTCAATAGCTTTATCCAAGCCAAAAATATCGACGACTTAATTCTGCTGACCCACTCCAATGGTGGCAACGTAGTGCGGTGGATTTTATCTAACCCTACGTGGGATAGCCGTTATCCTGCAGTGATCAACGCCACCTCAAAGGTTATCGCCATCGCGCCTTCCAGTGCTGGTACGCCGCTGGCCGATGCGGTGAACCAAGGTAATGTGTTCGAAACCAGCTTAGGCTGGCTCTTAGGCTATGGCAGCAATGCGGTGAAACAACAGCAAGTCGGTTGGATGGCAAACTACAACAACGCTTGGCTTAATGGCACAGCGGGTCGCCCATCGCTGGGTAAACCCTTCGAAGTCGTGGTGGGCTCAGATGTTGATTCCGCCATTTGGGACAGCGACAGTTACTGCGCGGGTTATCAATACCAAGTCGCGCTCGAAACCACCCAAAACTGGCTCGATAGCTGCTCCGACGGCTTCTTAAATTGCAGCTCACAAAAGGCGGCTGGCACTGTCTGGTTTACTGATAAACAAAAGACCCGTGGCCAAGAGCCCTTAAGCCATCAGCAGAGTCGTCGTACGTGTTTCAATTTAGACACGCTGATCCGCAACCACATTTAAGGAGCACTAAGATGCACACACTCAGCAAACTTGCCAGTGTCTTGGCGCTAAGCGGACTGCTTGCAGCCTGCCAAGATGAAGCCACACCCATAGAGCCCAAAACCAATGCCAGCCCAATGTACGCCAAAGGGTTAACCTTAGCCGCGCCGAGCGATACTGATCTCGTCGATAGCAATATTGCCAGCCCAACACTCACGCCCATCAACACCAGTACGGATTACATTAGCTTTATCACCCCGCTGTACGGTGAGTATCAAGCGAGTATGCTTAAGCTGGAGCAAGCCAACCAAAGTGACGAGTATTGGGTCAATGTAACAGGCGCACAGCTTAATGCGGGCGTGGGCCTCACCATGAGCCAAGCGTCTAGCTTAGTGCGCATTGCACCTCGGGGCGATACCCGCTCTGGCGCCTTAATGCATGCAGAGGCTATTGCCCCTGAGCGCGTACAAATTCAGCGCGTTACCCCTAATCAGTCACCCCAAGGCAAAGCAGCCAACAGCAGTGGGATAAACACCAATGAGTCACTGGTCAAATCGATGGTCAACGCCGATGCTTTGGCTAGCGCAGGGTTAACCGATGATTCCAGTGCTCTGCAAATGTCGGCGAAGGCCACACCGGGCGAATATCGCCTGCAGGTCAGCCAGCCGTTAACACCGAGCGCCAGCTACTTAGTCAATGTGAAGGAAAAAGGCTCGCCCTATCAACTGAGCGTCAAAGCCCCCATAGCCATCGCGGCGGATGCGCAAACCCTTGGGCTTGAACTCGCACTCAGCCAAAGTGATAACACCTTTCTGCCACAGGCAACACTCAAGCAAGCCGATGGCAATATGCAACCGCTGGCGATGGTAAAACAAGGGGAGACATGGCAAGCGGTGATCCCCGCAGGCGTGGCACTTTCGAGCAGCAATGCAGGTTTCAGTGAAATTGAAATCACAGTGCAAACCCAAGTCGATGGCCGTCCTGTGCAGCGCACGGTCAAATCTGTTTTTAAGTCTTTTGTCAATTCGGCGAGCATCAAGCCCGAAGTGCTCACGGTTTGGGATAAAGGCTTGCCTAACCAAATCAACTTTGAGTTAACTGTCGCCGAGGCGGGACGTTTTGGCTTAAGTGGCACGTTAACGGGCACCAATGCCGAAGGTCAAAAGGTGGCGATTCTACGCACCCAAGCGGCCAATTGGCTGACCCCAGAGTCGCCGAAGTTAAAGCTGATGTTAGATCCTAAGCTCATCCAAGCCTCGGGTTTACAGCCGCCCTTCGAACTCAATGAGTTAGAACTGCAAGATCAAGGTCAAATGGCCAGATTAAGCTATCAAGCCAAGGCACTAACCTTAACGCGCTAATTCAAAGGGACCAATGTTAAGGGGATAACGTTAAGATACTTAGCTTAAGGTGCTGATAAGTCAGGCTTGTTAGCCTTAAGTTCCTCTCTAATACAAAGTGCCCAATCACGGGCACTTTTTTATTGTTTATTTTTGTGATTTACACCTAAAAGCCATCACCTTATTTAACATCTAGTGCAAAGCACAAACTGTTGACAGAAAAATGACAAGCTAAAGACTATTTACCACACCTCACCCTGATAAAATTTACATTGATCATCAAGGGTTATTCCTTTTAAATAACAATCATCAACGGCATAATGTCAAGGTCTTGACGCCCAACCTTTGAATGACAAGCACACGGATCTTTATAACAATACGTATAACAATAAGAGTGACTCACAGCGCAATTTTTTACCGTGCCATGGTCAATACTCAATAAATGGACATCGTTATGAGTGACAGCACATTTTTCTTTGGTGAATGGCAAATCAATCCCAGCGCCAATAGTCTGCTCCTTGGCAAACAAGTCAAACAACTTGAGCCCAAGGCGATGGATGTGCTGCTATTTCTCTGTCAACGGGCGGGCGAAGTCGTCAGCAGTGATGAAATAGTCAGCCACTGCTGGCCAGGTGTAGATACCGGCGACAATCCACTACACAAGATTATCAATCAGTTACGTCGAGCATTAGGCGACAGCGCCACAGAACCCACCTATATAGAAACCATACGCAAACGCGGCTATCGCACCTTAGCCGAAGTGCGTTTTCCTATCGGACACCAAGCCACCGCCAGCCCACAGAGTTGGCAAGGCGGCTCGCCCTTTCCGGGGCTGCAAGCCTATAGCGCTAACTATGCCGAGGTGTTTTTTGGCCGCAGTGAACAAATCAGCACTTTGCTTAACCGGATAAGTCAACAAATCCTGTTTGGCCGTGCCTTCTGCCTGATCTTAGGTCCAAGTGGCAGCGGTAAATCTTCCCTGATTAATGCGGGTGTTGTGCCCAATTTAATGAAGGGCGACGGCTATAACGGCATTGGTGTCGCGTCATTCAGCAGCTTAGATTTTGCCGATGTGAGTAAAGGACAACTACTCACCGATCTTGCCAGTGCTATGCTCGACTGGGAAATCAACGACATCCCAGTATTCGAAGGCATGAGCGCTGAGACTCTGGCGATTCAACTCATCGAAGATATCCAAAGCGTAATCGACCAGTGCACCCAAGCGCTCAAGGCTAAACCCTTTTCTAATCCGTTTTTTGCCTTGTTTATCGACCGATTAGAAGTGTTGCTCTCATCACCGCTATTTAGCGATACCGAACGAACTCAGTTCATAGAATTATTGGAACAACTCGCCACCTCAAAAGCCGTGATTATCATCAGTGCCTGTCGCAACGATTTTTATCCTTTATTGGTCAATTACCCAAGCTTAATGGCGGGTAAAGCCCGCGGCGCCCACTTTGACTTAGCACCGCCAACACGCACTGAGCTATTACAAATGATCCGCCTGCCCGCAGTGGCTGCCAACTTAAGCTGGGAAGTTGACAGCGACACCGCGATGCCGCTCGATGAAATGCTCTGCAGCGATGCCGCCAGTAACCCAGATGCGTTGCCCATGTTGCAATACACTCTGCAGGCCTTGTATTTACAACGCAGCGCCGACGATAAGTTGTTAGTCTCTGTTTATCATGCACTTGGCGGTATTGAAGGGGCGATTGGCAAAAATGCCGAGCAGGCGATTTCACACTTAAGTGATGCCGAAAAAGCCAGTCTGCCGCGGATTTTATCCCTATTAGTCACCCTGCGCGAAGATGAAAAGTCCATCACCAGCCGCACCGCTCGCTGGTCACAACTGCAAAGCACGGCCGAAACCGCCCTAGTGCAAGCCATGGTCGATAGCCGCTTATTCGTGTCACATCTGCAAAATGGAGAACCCTGTTTTAGCATCGCCCACGAAGCACTTTTACGCCGTTGGCCGCGGGCGACGGCTTGGATTAGCGAACATAGCGACAGTTTGAGTATTAAGAGTCGCCTACAGCATTTATCTAAGCGTTGGCTCAGCGAAGCCAAACACAGCGCTTATCTGCTCGCCGAAGGCAAGCCGTTAAAAGAGGCCCAAAGCCTCAGCCAAAATCCGTTATTCGATTTAGACGATCCCGAAACCGCCTTTATCGCAGCCTCCAGCAAACGCGCCAATATGCTGCGCTGGACGAGGCGCCTAACCGTCGCCCTACTGTGCGTCCTCACCTTAACCTCCGTCATTATGAGCGTGCGCAGCATAGAAGCCGAAAAACTTGCCCTGCAAAAACGCCTTGCCGCCGAAGATTTGCTCGGCTTTATGGTGGGTGACTTCGCCGACAAGATGCGCGGCATCGGCCGTATGGACTTACTCGACGGGATCAGCAATAAGGCACTGGAATATTTCACTGATTTTTCCAATAAAGAGGATGATGCACACTTAAGCTTCGATGCCCGCTTCCAACACGGCCAAACCTTAGAGGCCATGGGTGAAGTGGCCTATTCGCGCAATAAAATCGATGAAGCTCGCAGCGCATTACTCGCGGCACAGGAAAAAATGCTGCCACTGCTCGAATTGCAGCCGGAAAACTTAGCCCTACTGAAAACCTTAGGTGCCAATGCCTTTTGGTTAGGACAGCTTAAGTATAATGTGAGTGATTGGGCGGCATCGCGCCCCTTCTTCGAGCAGTACTTAGCCTATAGCCAAACTATGTACGCCCTTGCGCCCGAAGATAAAGATGCGCTCATGGAACTTTCTTACGCCCATAACACTTTGGGCTCAGTTTCGATGAAGCAACAGGAATTTGCCAAAGCACAACAAGATTTTGAAGAGTCGCTAAGGCTTAAATTGCTCGCCTTGGCAAAAGCGCCTGAGGATAGTCAGCTAATTGCGGATGTGGCCAATGCACGTTCTTGGTTAGCGAGTGCGGCAGTGTCACAAGGTGATGTACTTTCAGCCATACAGATCCACACTCAACTCCAACAAGAACTAAGCAATAACATTAAACAGCCATATATATTAGATAGACTAGCAGCCAGCCATCAAATTCTTGCTAAGTTATACGATTATCAAGATCTACCAGAACAAGCCCTAAGACAAACCCGACTTGGTTTGGAAGCAATATCAAAAGCGCTAGAACAAGATCCTAAAAACGATATTTGGACAAGACAAAATTACTATTTACACTTCAATCTTCTAGCATTTGCACGCACTGATTCTAATGAGATTACAAGATTAAAATCTTTACTAGATTCAGATATTGATTTGAATTCTTCATCGAAGAGAGACGAAGTGTATGCAAGCTATTTTCTTGCATCAGCACAACACTTACAACGACAAGGTAAGTTTGATAAAAGTATAGAATATGCTGTGCTAGCAAAAAATGAATTTCTTAAGTTATCAAAAAAATTCAATCAAAATATTAACTTCATTTCAAACTTATCGGAAAGTATTCTATTTGAAGCTAAAACGGTCAAAAATTATAAAGCCAAGCATGAATTATGCAACACTTCAAAATATTTACTATTACCTATAGTAGAAAAAGATAAATCACCAAATTTCACCATTCATTATGTTAAAGCCCTTGACTGCCTTGGCGAAATTATAAGCGATGACAATCTTAAACATTTACTATTAAAATCTCATATAACCAATACCAAATTTTAACCAAAAGAAAGGAAGTTAATATGTTCGCACCACAAGGCTCGGCTCAATTTATTAAAGTCAATGTTAATCTAGAAAATGGCGAACCTGTATTTATTTATACAGATGCTAATGGTGAACAATGCCAAGGGGATGTGACTATCACCCAAGCTGGTACTGTTACCTACTTGCTAAATGATCAAACAGGAAAAGGTTTAAAATTTGTTGGGGTCGGCTTTGTTACCCCATTCGATGACATTGTCGATGCGGTAACCATCAGCAGCGATGGTATGTTAGTACAACTCGTCGATCTAGATAGAACGTCGGGAACTACTAAGTTCCAATTTGTATTGAGCAATACTACTAATACCTTACTGATATTAAGTCCTGATCCAGAAATTATCAATCGTCCTCAAAACTAATCGAAATGCCCAACCTTTAATCGGGCTGGGCAGTTTCTACACCCGAAGAAAAGGGGAAAAGCGGGGACAGCCATGTCTTTTTGTGCTTTGTCCCCTCTTATACTAGCCTTTACATTATCTTGATTGCGTCTGTTTGGAGCAGATGATGACCCCGGCCAGAAGAATGCTTATCGATGCTAATACAACGCCCTTCTATCATGTGATAAATCGCTGTGTCAGAAGGGCTTTTCTGTGCGGTGAGGATAAACTCACAGGCCGCAGTTATGAGCATAGACATGACTGGATTGTCGATAAAATCAAAGCATTATCCACCATCTTTAGACACTAAAATCCTTTGCGCTTGACGCTTAATACCCAAAAATCCACTCATGGGTGCCACTTTTTTAACTTAGCCATGCCCCAAAACCTCGCACGTTTCAGCTAAGCCTGAGAATTTACCGTGAGAAGATTAAATTTAAAACCTTTATAAACAATAGATTAAATCGGAAGGTAAGCAGAAGGTATCTTTTCTTTGCGAAGAATAAAGTCATCATCAGAAAAGCGCTTAGCGCAGATGACATTAGGTTCACGGAGAATGATAACAATGACAAGCTCACCTAAACTGACTCGCTCACAACATCCATTATCACTTGTGGGTGAAGACAATGGCTTACAGTGTACTGCGCAGCAAGGCTTGGTCGAGCCCGCATTGCCGTTAACCTTCTTCGAGCATGCCTCGATTGAAACGATTCAACAGTTTATTCAGCATCTGACCGAGCCGGTGATTATCGTCAATGCCCAAGGTTACATTTACTTTAGCAATAGCAAAGGTGCTGACTTACTGACATGCCCGCAGGCCAGTTTGAAGGGACAAGATTGGCGCAACTTTTTGACCGAGCACCATCAAGCTCGCTACGACAATCTGCTGAGCAATGATATTAAATTAGGCAAAAACTGCGGCATTCCAGTGCAGCACTGCGCCGAAGAAATCACCCTCATTACCGCCTCAGGCAAAGCAAAAGATGTCGAACTCTCCATTTCCTACATCCCCAGCCATGAACCTCTGTTCGTGATGATGATGCACGATTTAACGCAGCACAAAGCGGAGAATCAAAAGCTACGTAAATTGGCCGCCACGGATTCACTGACTGGGCTGGCGAACCGCCGATACTTCGACGAAATGCTGCATCACTATTGGGAAGAATGCACGGGTAAGCTGCGCCCTATCAGCGTGGTGATTATCGATGTGGATTATTTCAAAGTGTTCAACGACCAATTCGGCCATATCCAAGGCGACGAATGTCTACGTAAGATTGCCAAAGTGATTGCTGACATAGTGCCAATAGACATTGGTCTGGCAGCGCGTTACGGCGGCGAAGAATTCGCGCTAATACTACCAAGCCACAATGCCAAAATGGCACTGACGATTGCCCAAAAAGTGCAGCAAGGGATTAATGACCTGCGCTTTACTGAGCAAGGGCTGCGCGACTATGTCTCTGTGAGCGCGAGCCAAGGGATTGCGAGTGAAATCAATGGCCAATTCCGTACCTCACTCGCCATGCTGTGCGCCGCCGATACCGCATTGTATCGCGCTAAAGCCGATGGCCGTGACAGGATCAATACGTCGCTTTAATCCCCATTAATTAGCGACTGATTTACCCAAAACATAGTTACCCGCGACTTAGTTACCCGCGATGGATTAACCACGGGATGAATTACCCCAGTTGCGCTTTAGCGCACTGAGGTAAAACACGCAAAGCACACGAAAGGACGCACGAATATGAATAAGCTTGAGGCATCAAGAAATATACGGGCAGTGATTGAAAAAAGCTTACCCGTGAGCACGTCACCCCTTGCCATATTTACTTACCAGTGTTGGGTTAAAACCAGCGCGGGTGGGCGTGTGTTCCATTATAAAACCGATCGAGAAGATACCTATTTCGCGGTGGACATTAATTCACTGGGGCATATTGAATGCGTGATTAATACCACCTTGCTGCGGGTTGAGGCAATTTCAACCTTAGGTGGACTCAATGACGGCCAGTGGCACTTATTGTCTATCTGCCATGAATACCATGAAATCAATTGTTATGTGGATGGTGAAATTACCCATACACAACTCAATAACCTGTCACTGGTTGCTGACAATGAGTTTTTAATTGAAAACGTGTCATTACCCAATCACCGCGACACTCATTTCGATGGTGAAATATTTGGCATCACTTTACTTAATCGATTATTAACCCGAACCGAAATCGTCGACTATTATCGTAATCCGGCGCAACAAAAATCGATTACCGAAAATAACCTTTACATTTACCAGCATCAAGATGTATATAATTTTCGTGATGAAAACGTTATCCCACTTCAAAGACAAAAAGTGCTGCTGGTCATATTTAATGATACTGAATATCAATTCATAAAAACCACCGCGGATAGCAACGCCTATAATCAACAACTGCCTAAGATTATTCCGCCCCACGAACGCCGGGCCTATATTATTGAGTGTGACTATAACACTTGGCCTAATTTTAATTATGTCGTTAATTACGCGGCGAGCAATCAAGCGGATATCACCCTCAATATCGAAGTATTTAAATCGCTGACGGCCTATCGTTCGAATATTAAAGTGACCGTCGCGAATGAACTCGAACGGGATTGTTTGATTATGCAATCGACCGAAGAAGAATTAAGTGCAGAAGTGCGGATCAGTGAAAACTTAGTGATCACTCAAGCCAAAAACTTTGTTAATTTCATCAATGAAGTTCGCGCACACATTCCTGCCGACAATATTATTACCGCTGGCCATTATTATAGTGAACAGCAATTCTCAGTCAGCACGGGTAAGCAAATGATTGCCTACCAACAAGCTTGCCAGTTGTTCAACCGCAGGTTACAAAAAAAACCACTGGCGATCATCAAATGCACTTCCACTGAAGAAGTCAAAATCGCCTATAAAGCAGCCATCGATTATAACTTGCCGATCAGTGTGCGCTCGGGTGGAAATGATCACGAAGGTGAAAGCACTGAAACCAATACCATAGTGTTGGATCTGCTGAAAATGGATAGCCTCACTTTAGATCCCATCACAGGTATTGCGGCCATTGGCCCAGGCAATCGATTTATCAATCTCACCACTGCCCTTGCGAAAAAAGGCGTGATGATCCCCCATGGCACCAGTGGCAACGTTGCCTTAGCGGGATTTATTATGGGCGGCGGCTCAGGACCTTGGACCCGCAAATACGGCATGTGCTGCGAATCCCTATTACAGGCAGAAATTGTCCTCGGCATTGGTGAAACCCAAGTCGTCTCGGTTGCCAATAAACCAGAGTTACTCTGGGCGCTCAAGGGTGGCGGCGGATTAAGTTACGGCATAGTGACCCGCTTTTTTGTGCAAACCTTTCCACTACCGCCTTGCCTTATCAAGTTTGAATTAGAATGGAATTGCTACGATAAACAAACCCATGAACTTATTGAGCACACCCCAACTAAAGACATTTTACAGCGCTGGGAAGCCATCATAAATGCCGACAGCACTGGCTGTTTGATTGGCACTAATCTCAAGATTAATGCCAAACATTTACCCGTAGAACAACACAAAACACCACACATAGACACTGAGTCGATTAAGCATAACTGCTTGATGTATGGTTTTTGGGAGGGCAATTCCGCCAGCCTAAACCACTTTATCCAGACACAATTTAATGAATTTGGCCTAGTCCCCAATGATATTCGCATTGAGGGTATGGGCGGACTCACCAAAGCCTACGGTGAAAACCTTATGCCCAGTTGGGAAAGGGAATCTTTTCATCATCTGCAAGCTGACTTACAAGGCATAAACCGCTCACCTAATCCAACCGATGTGGATGAACCCGCGCCCCATAAAGTCACCTCGCGCTTAGTGAATCAAACGGGGCTCAGGGACGGTTATAAGCCACTGCTTGAAAGCTTAACCTCTCGCTATGTGCTTGAAGGTAATCGCCAATTGGGGCTATTTACCTATGTTACCCTTGGCGCTATAACTGGTGATTATTATCGCACTATGGGCGAAGAGCAAAAGAGTCGCAGCGCCTTCCCCTACAAGGACAGACAATACACGATTCAATATCAAACTTGGTGGAATAACGCCCTGCAAGAGAAACAACAATTGCAGGATAGCCAAGTGTTTACCCGCATCAATCGTGCACTCGATTGGATTGATGCCAGCCGAAACTATGACATCCCCAACACCTCGGGCGCTTTTATCAGTTTCAAAGATAAGGCCATCCCCACTGATGTGTACTTCGACCATAACTACGCCGCGTTAAAACGGATTAAGGCGGCCTACAGCCAAGATAGCTTTAACCATTTCCGCTCACGTAAAAGCATTATCTAAGTTAATACATCGGCATAGCCTAGGGTGAGTTTTTAAGGCAAAATCGACGCCGTCCACAGGACGGTGTCGCCCTTAAATTCTTCAGTTACAGGTTGCCTATGCCAAGCTCAGCTTTAGCTATCATTTTTGCCCTATTGGCGGCCATTCTTATGGGCACAATCGGTGTATTAGCGCGCTTTGCCGCCCTGCCCGCCGAACACATTACCTTCTACCGCTTACTGCTCGGTGCCCTATTTCTATTGGCTTATATGCTGCTTACAGGTAAAGGCCATCAAATTCGCCATAGACCCAGTAAACGTACCTTAGTGAATGGCATTATGCTCGCGGGTTTTATGGCGTTTTACATTGAAGCCATTCAGTACACCCAAATGGCCAATGTGATCATGATTATTTACTTAGCCCCTGTGGTGTCGGCTATTTTCGCCCATCATTTCTTTGCCGAGAAACTCACCCGCTTAAGCATGGCAAGCGTGGTCGTCGCACTAATGGGTTTTATGTTAATGATCCCAACAGGGCCGCAGCGAGCGAGCAATCACACTGAATTATTAGGCTATTTTTATGCCCTACTCGCTTTATTAACCTACTGCGGTTTTATGTTAATCAACCGAAAACCGAGTCTGAGTTCGCCCTACCAGAGCACTTTAGTGCAGCTTAGTGTCGGCGCTTTATGCCTACTGCCCTTAGTGATAAATGCACCGCTGACGCCAAGTTTGCCACAAATGGGTTGGTTAATTGCGATTGGATTCTTCCCCGGATTTTTAGCCATTTTGCTGGCGGTAAAAGCCCTACGCCAATTGCCTGCTGTCACTTTTGGCACCCTCGCCTATGTGGAACCTGTTATCGTAGTGACGCTAGCATGGTGGATATTTGGTGAAACCTTGAGTCCAATGCAATTAAGCGGTGTCGGCTTAATTCTTCTGGCCGGCATTAGCCAAGGCTTTATCAGTCAGCGCAAAGTATTGATTACGAGCGGCTAACCAACAACACTTTGCCAAGTAGCTGAAATAATGTGAAGAAAATAGTGTAAGCTCGATAGAGGATTGATTGAACATTGCACTTAAGACGTGCGACTAAGACTTAAGATCAGGAGGTCAAATTGAGAAAGCTACTGTTAGTCATCAGTATATTTTTGCTCAGCGGTTGCTTAGGCATGCCTAAACTTGTTCAACCCGTGAATGATTTTGAGCTGAATAAATACTTAGGTAAATGGTACGAGATTGCACGATTAGATCATTCATTCGAAAGAGGGTTAAGCCAAGTTAGCGCAGAATACAGCCTGAAAGAGGATGGTGGTGTTAGGGTCATTAACCGTGGATTTTCAGCGGCTAAAAACGAATGGAAAGAAGCCGAAGGAAAAGCCTATTTTGTGAATGGGGACTCAGAAGGCTATTTAAAAGTCTCCTTCTTTGGGCCATTTTATGGATCGTATGTGGTCTTCGAATTAGATCATGAAAACTATCAATACGCTTTTATATCGGGACCCGACACGGGTTATTTGTGGCTATTGGCTAAAACCCCGACTGTGCCACCCGAGGTGCTGCAAAAGTTTGTTGAAATGTCTAAAGCACGCGGCTTTGATACCGACAATTTGATTTATGTGCAGCAAGAGTCAGCGCCCTAACGAGTGCCGCCAATGCGCTAAAATCGAGTTGATCTGTAGCGCGATAATTGCCGCGATTTTTCACGATAATTCAATTTTCGACTATTTCACATTCAACCCATAATTAGGTCTAATTTGAAACGCTTTCCAATAGTTTAACTCCGTTGGATCTAGTTGTTACTCACTCGATGCTGTTATATTCGGTCTTGAGAGATGTCAGTGTACTCTTAACTGGTAAAGCAGACTGCGCCATGCGCTGTGTATGTGGGTTCGACTCCCTCCGCTATCGTCTCTCACTTGAAGTTAGTTACACGCCGATCAGTCGCATGATAATTGCCGTACTTTTTCAAATAAAGTGATCTTCCCAGAAAGTCAGTTTCACTGAGTGGCCAACTGAAAAATGTCACAAATTTCGTGATAGCTTATTCAGTCTCATTCGAGCATTCATTCTTTAATCTTGCAGATTACTCAAATCTATTGATAGGATGTAAGTAATTAATCATCAATGACTTTTACTTTTATGCTCTTATACCGATACAGGTCTTCAACTGAGTTATCCTTTAAAGAACTTCTCTATAATGAATTGTACTTTGCCTCTCAAGATGAGTTGAATGATCCATTTGATGGGGAGAGCTTTTACCATTTCCCTTCGGATAAAGAACTATGGATGAGGCTCTTAAATCAGGTAAATAATGACATAAAGGAGGTATCTTGGGGTGATTCAGAAATAAATGAGTACCATATCGAGATACTTGCAACAGCTTTATCTAGAAGAACTCCGATCACTTACGGAGAAATAATGGCTGGTAGATTAATTAGCATCTTTGGCGATGTGGTTTCTGAACCTGAAAATCAAGATACAATGCCAAAAAATGTGACTTTTTTTGCTGAGGAAGTTCAACGTTATTTATCTTATTCAAGTCCTAAACTAGGTTATTTTGTCTCATTCTCTTCTAAAAGTAATGACCATCTTATGTGGGGACATTATGGAGCACAGCACTTCGGTTATAGCCTTATATTCAGAACCATTGATGGAGCATTAAAGCAAGACCCTTCCAATTGTATAAACTCAGTAGGGATCACTGAAACGTACAGAATATCAGTGCCTAGCTCTATACCATTCTCAAAAGTTAATTATTCTGAAAATATTGACTTTCATAATGCATGCTGGCTACTTCCCCGAAAATTGGTAAGTAACCTAACATGCGTCGACTTGAATGAAATAAAAAATCATTGGGATAAGTCGGACAGTTTTTTATGTTCAAAGCATCGCAGTTGGGAATATGAGCAAGAATATCGTCTTATCCTTAATGGTGGATCACTTTCTTCTGAGCGTCTGTCTCCCTTACAACGACTATTACATTATGATTTTTCTCAATTAGTTGGAGTTGTTTTTGGTAGTAAAATGTCAGATAGTCATAAAATGAGAGTTAAGGAGATAATTAAATATAAGAAAGAGAGCTTTCTGCCACAAAATGGTTCGGGACATGTTTTTCCATTTGTATTTTTCCAAGCCAGAAGGTCTTTCAATAGAGAGATTGATGTGACTCCAGAAGAGATTTTTGACTGTAATTTTAAAATCCAACTTACTGCTGAAGATAGCAAGATATGGCTGAAACAATGGGAAGATGGTTATGCTCTGAGATTCGATGCTAATGGAGGATGCACACCAGTTAACGTCATATAAATTAATTAAGAAATCGTCTTTTATATTCGAATATTAAAAAGGTAGGTAACGAGTGCAGCTCGTACGGAGGATTAAGCTGCAAACATTACCTACCAATTCCCTCAACTCTTTAAAGTCCCATTTCAGCCAATAATGCGCTTCTTGTTGCTGTTAACTCTTCAGGCTCAACTTGCCCGTAAATCTTGTTTATACGGCTACCGTAATACCCATCACCAACACCACCTTGCATACTATTAATGGTCATTAGCTTTTGAAGGCCAATGCGTAGGTCTGTAGGAAGTTCAGCAGGTAATGCGGCCATCACTTCAGCTTGCTTAAGTTGCCACATGGTGCGACCTAGCTCAGTAATTCTGGTTTGATGTTCCTTTAAACCAAATTCACCCCAAGATTTGATTTTGGCTTCGACGTTCGTAATTAATTGAGCGCAATCGGCGTATGTCACTTCTGCTTGTAGGAAGGTCTGCTTGGCCGTATCGTAATCAGCGTCGCTAATCGCATTTCGCATTGCTGACTGTGCACTGTCCATACTGAGTCGATTAGCATTTAGACGGCTTGTTAATTCAGGCAAACGTGTATTACGTAGATCTGCTGCTTCCTGATTTTTTTGCTCAAAGTTCGCGATAGCTTGCTTGTAAGCGGTGATAGCATCTTGGATTGGCATCATTTGCTCCTAGAAATCAGTAAATTTATGGTTTTTGACGTTACAGCTCAGGCACTATGAGCAACTCAAACTTTCCTTTAAGTTCGTTCTCAACTGTTACGCCATTTTCATCAATAAACTGGCGTTCAAGGAGCTTGAGTGCTGTTTGTTCTAAGCTGGACGGTATTACAAGTAAATTGGGGTTAACCTTTAGCTTTTTGCCACCATCAGACTTGAATGCTTTCATTTTCTGATAGCTATCCCAAAGGGTTTGGTATGTCAGTTCTCGTTGGTTAGCAAAGGCAAGTTGCCAAAAGCCAAATCCAGCTTCACAACGAATATCTGCGCCAAATTGATATTCATTCTTTGTCCATGCAGCGGGATCTGTTGGATTGAACAAAGTATTTAACGCAAGGGCGCGGCGTTCTTGGTAAATCATGGGTTTTAATGGCTTAGTGGTATCCAGTAAAAACCACGTACCTCCAAAGTAATTTGCATCTGTTGCTACGTTGGCGACAGAGGTTACAGCACCAGTGCCATCATGCTTTTCATTAACCGGATGAGCTAAATCAAAAAAGTTTTGTCCGTCATAACATGCGGAGTTAAAGCCTGAGGTGAACAACTGGAACACCAATTCATCAGGAAACTCACGCGCATTTTGAGCGAACATTTCTACAATAGGTAAGAAGGTGCCAATGGTGTCATCCTCTACATCATCACGGCTTATACCGACGGTATTCTCGAAGGTACGGTTAGTGATGGTGTAGCCATGCTCTTTAATGGAATGAATGACACGTGCACCAATCCATTCACGCATAGTTGGCATGGCACCAAGCCATCCGTAGGTGTTAAAGCGACTATTGCTGGTCACAACAGTGGCCACCTTCATATATAAAGGCTCTGATTGCAGCAAACCTTGCTGAAACGCTGCATCTACTTTTGTTCGTAGTGCTTGCAAAATTGGGGCAGTAATAACGGCCATGCTCTTATCCTCCGATTGTCTTTATATGACGCTATTGGGTTCGATTAAGTTGGCGTATTTGCGCCACAATGTTGTCTATTTGCCGTCTGCTAAACCCATGCTCCTTTGCAAGTTCATCGGCGTTACGGCCATTAAAAGCTTGATAGATGCGAAGGTTGCGGATGAAACGCAATAGTGAGCTGCCACGAGGCAAATAGATGTCACGGCCACCAAGGTAAATTGAGATGTCAGTAATGAGTTTTTCAGCCAATAGCGGCTTATCGAGCTTTTCTTTTGCTAAGCGGTTATCAACAATGCTCACTAGTTCGGCTAAGTTTTTAGGCCATTTCCGCTTGAGTTGATTTAACTGCTGGGTGCTAAGAGAGTCGAGGTCGAGTTGTTCATCATTTAAGGGCATCACACATTCCAAGTAGGCGGTGTTTGTTAGCCCTTATTAGATGATATCGGGAAGGATTTCAGGATGAGAAATGTTTCAGGAAAATGTATAGCTCTGTTCTAAGTTATAAATAGGAATGTAGACCTCAACCTAAATTCGAGGTCTACATTCAATATTTAAATTACCTTATTGCATTCAATCCATTATATATAACGTCCAGAATGTCCGCTGCTAAGGTTCTGGTATTTTCAAGTGCATCTCCACCAATTTCATGCATTGGTGTATTCAGTGTATCTCTGATGGCACTTAACCTAGCTTCAAGTTGTACTGACATAAAACCCGCATCTCTTAATGCTTGCGTACATACTGATAGGTCTGCTTTCGTTACTCCCAGATCCCCTAGTTGTTTTTTATATCTATGTCGAATTTCTTCTTCGAAGAATGGCCGCAAACTAGTCAGGACATCATCATGTGTTTCTCTTTGAACAAATGCTTTAATCTTATCAAAGGCGATATCATGCTCCGTAGCCATCATCTTATCAATATCGATCTCATCAATTGAACAAGTATCAACACCATGTACTAACTTTAATGATTTAGCACAACGCCTAAATTTTTTAACTGCTTTAGCTGCCATTCCTTTGTAGTGCGTTGTAATAATTAACTGCTTAACAGTTCGCTGAAGCTCATCTAATTTATTTAGAATTAACGCTATTCTTTCATTGTCAAAGCTTGTCACAGGATCATCCATAACTAAAATAGCTTTAGCTTTTTCTTCTGGAGTTAGAGACATTACTTTAGCTAGGAAGATACATAATGCTAGTGCTCTACGGTCTGATTCGCTAAAAACGGTGTTAATTTTATCCGCAGGAATATCTTCACGTTTAAATTTTACCTTTAAGTCATAAATAATCTGTTGCCCTCTATTATTAGGGACTTTGATAATTTCAAAGTTATCAGAACCTAAGTGACGAAATAGACGGTTTATTTGATCAAAGTAAGTGTTTAAATAAGCACTTTGAGAATTATCTAGTTGCTCTTTCTGCGTCCTATATGCAATATCCAAGGTTGAAATCTGACCTTGTTTTTGTTGATAAGATACACACAGTGGTTCAAGGCGAACTCTTTTTAATAACTCTTGTGCTTGAGCTTGCTGCGTAGTGAGGTCTGCTAGCTGTGTGTTTAGCTGAACTATATCAAGTGAATTTTTATACTCATTGAATATTGCATTTATTTGTTCCGCAACAACCCAATATTCATAGATTGCTTGATTATAACCTGTCGCTATCGTATTCAGAGCCTCGAAGCTTAATGTGTCAGCCTGTTCGTACGGTGTGGCAAGTTTTCGTTCTAAACTAGGAAGCCATGATTCAGTCGCCGATCGGCTTTGCGTCATAACAGAATCAAACATCTCTAAAATAGCTTCATGCTTTTGCTGTAATGAAGAACTGAAAGTTGTTAATGCTGGATTGCCAGTTATCTGAGGCTCTATGTACATATCAAATATCTGACGGTTAGCTTGATGCTGTTGAATTAACTGCTCGCGTGTGTTTGGAATATAAAATGGCTGACGTAGAGTGTTAAGTTCCTCTCTTTTTTGAGAGTTAAATCTATCAAATTCAACATTAAACGCTTGTTGATAAGCTGTTATTAAGCCTCTAGCATTCTCATTTAACTCTTGCCCACAGAAAGGACAGTCATCTTTTACTTGTGTGAGCCCTTGAGCTGCCCACCCTTTGAATGTAATTGAGTTGTTGACATGGTTAACCATGTGGCTTTGCAACACATCTAGCGTTCCTTGATGCACATTTTGAAGGCTAGATATCAATATAGTATTGATTCTGTCTATTACAGTGGCAAATTGAACTTGAGTTCCTACTGCTGATAAAGTGTTTCGGCGTTTAATGTTGTCGATGTTTCGTATTAATGTACCAATCTGTTGTTTTGCTGTCTCAAAAGCGCCAATGTTTGCTTCAAGTTGTTCTGTCGTTTGAGTGGGTAATGCTGTCATAGCATATTGAGCCACATTACCGACCGCATGTGTGTTTAGCTGGCCTTCTATACTAGTTAAATTACGACGTTCGTCTCTCAAACTTACATTAACATCGGCAAGGGCTGCATATAGTGCAGTATTACTTTCTCCAAGTATGAAGCTCGTCATATTCTCTGAATTTGGCCGCTCTTGTTTTTGACCGGTAATAACATTACGGTGAATAAAACTATGATCAAACACATAAAGTTTTGAGCTATCGGGAGTTTTAACTTGCCACTGCGAGTTTTCAAATGTTGATACTACGTTTCCGGCATCAGTAGAAAATTGCAACTCAACTTTTTGCGGTTTTGTAGGGTCGTTGGGGATTGTTTTACGATTTAATATAAGTTCTGGTGCATCTACAGCTAAAGAGTGCAATACATCACATAGAGTACTTTTTCCATATCGATTCTCACCATAAATTACAGTTACCTCAGTTAACTCAATGCCACTTGCTCGCATTTGTGTGTAATTACCGATACCTTGAATCAGTTTTATTCTTTTTAACATTGACCACCTCCGTATTTGTCGTAATGTAAACTATCTCACCCAAGCAGGCTTTACAATGCGATAACATTACAAATGTGATAATGGTAGTGTTTGTTTTACATATTATTAAGCTAGCTTACCTCGAGTGACTAATGCCTTACAGGATGTTGATAGCTTCAACCGTGACAACATCAAGTCCAATAGCGTTTAAATCCCGTTTAAATCTTTCTTAAAGCGTTTAACTAAAAAAAAGTGCGCCATGATAAGCAGTC
Organism: Shewanella sp. SM29; assembly: GCF_025654245.1. Lineage (NCBI taxonomy): Bacteria > Pseudomonadati > Pseudomonadota > Gammaproteobacteria > Alteromonadales > Shewanellaceae > Shewanella > Shewanella sp. SM29. The sequence goes on along the minus strand of NZ_JAKKRN010000038.1, from coordinate 1,682 downwards.
GAGGCTAAGACTACTTAAAATGGCGCTCAGGGCGTTTTTACTGTTGGGCGGTTTGGAGGGCGCGAACTTGGGTTAAGCCAACGGATAACAGCATTTGAATGCAGTTGAGTTGTCTAACGATGTGCTTAGGTGAGATAGCGTGTAAATCTTTGGTTTCATCAATGAGTGACGACAATAGCTCAAGCAGTTCAATCCCTGTTTCAATATCATCCGTCCCGCCACAGCCCATGAACAGTAGGTTTTGATGTTGGTTAATCGCATCGAGTAACGGTTGATTCATCGGTTAGCACTCCTTAATCAATTCTGCGGTAACAACGGGTTCCCCTAGCTCTTGGGCTAAGTTCATGGCTCTAGATACGAGGTTATTAACGATCTGCGGGTACACCATACTAAAGCCAGTCTCTTTAGTAGTGAGACGATTTTTAATTGCAGCGTAGCAATCCTCAGTCATGATCTTGCTTATTTGCCCGCCAGCCCGTTCAAACTTGTGAGTAATGTAAGCACCAATTTCACCGTCTAAATTTGGTACATGCTCAACCATACAACGGCGTATGAACTCCCTTAGCTGGTAGTTCTTGCGTTCGTTAAGCTTGATGGCTAACTCGGTTTGACCGATGAGCACAATGCCCAGCAGTTTGGAAAAGCCATCTTCTAATTCCCAAAAGCGTTTCAAATACTTTAAAACAGGAATACTGAGATCGTGGGCTTCTTCAATGATTAACACGTGACGCTGACCGCCTTTAGAAGCAACTCGAAGCAGATTTTCAACTTGACGGGCCTTGGCTTCCATTGAGCGTCTTGGCTTCTCTTCACTGATATCTTCGATAATGGCATCACAGAGCATGGCCGCCGTGGCGACAGTTTTATCAATAATGCGGGGCTGAATAACTGAAACATCACCATCTTGAGCTAGATCTTCTAGCAGCTGCTTACGCAGTACGCTTTTACCCGCACCAGAATCACCGACTAAGGCTAAGATCCCTTGGTGCCTTGCGGCATCACGCATCGCTGCGAGAAGGTAGCGGCTATCTTCACTTAAAAACACATCTTTAGCTTCACGAATGTCATTTAAGAATGGGTTTTTAAACAGTTTAAAGTGCTTTAAGCTGGCATGTGTTAGCATTACTGTCTCCAGATTTAACTCGTCTTCGTGTGGTTTTGTTTGGAGTATCGTCTGGTCAGGGTTGGCAGACTCTGACCAGACACCCTCTATTTCAATGTCTTTGCGTTGTAAAAAGTGGTGAACCTCATCCATAAATTGTGCTTGTTTCCTTTGGGGCAATACGCCGTGCTGCAAGGCTTTATGCACTATAGGGTATTGAAATGACATCTTCGTCGCAAGATCACTTATGGTATATCCCGCCTCATAAAGCCGCTGTTTGAGCACAAGCATCATCGCCTCCTAGGTCATTTATGAACTGCTCAACTTGCTTACTGTAGTGGTCAAGTAAAATTGGCCACGATTTTAGAGTCATTCCAATATAAACGTTCTGACTCATTTGGCGTTAACCCACCATTATATTGATGGGGTCTGGTCTCACTGTAATATCCAGTGATGTAATTTGTGATCTCTTTATCTGCTTCTGTAAAATTCCCATAACCACTGGCGGGGATCCACTCAGATTTCAAACTTCTAAAGAAACGCTCCATTGGTGCGTTATCCCAACAATTCCCGCGACGAC
>NZ_JAKKRN010000037.1:0-51475 GCF_025654245.1 Shewanella sp. SM29 | reverse complement strand
TCGGTCCATCCCAATCAACTGAGTTTTCGGGATGCGGCGAGTTATATCATCTTCAAGTTGACACAACTGTCATCACAAACACCGGGGAATGTCCCGAGAGACGTATTGGATATAGAACGAAATGCACGGCAATTTAAGCTGGATGGTAAACGGGAAAGGGCATATCCACGAGTTCTTAAAATGAGCAAAAACAAGTTCCCGGTTAGACCAAAGAAAAATGCCGTTCACTCTTAAGTGAACGGCATTAAGACTCAGTCTGGCTTTTTTATTGTTATCGCGATGGCTAAAGATGCATCGCGATATTCTAAAGCAAGTTCAGTGTACTTATTCTTCGCTATCACCGAGTGACAGTAGGGTCGCATTACCACCAATAGCTGTGATGTTGTTGGTGCGAGTCTTTTCAGTCACAAAACGGGTTAAGTAGTGTGGGCCACCGGCTTTAGGACCTGTGCCTGACAGACCTTGACCGCCGAAAGGCTGTACGCCCACCACAGCACCGATTTGGTTACGGTTAATGTAGACGTTACCCACGTTCACTTTGTCGGCAACTTCCAAGGCATGGCCTTCGTTACGGCTATGGATACCTAAGGTTAAGCCAAAGCCCGTGCTGTTGATTTCATCGATCACTTTGCCAAGATCTGCCGCTTTATAACGGATCACATGCAGGATTGGGCCAAAGTGTTCTTTCTCAAGCACTTTAATTGAATCGATTTCAACGGCGGTTGGCGACACAAAGTGACCATTCTCAGTACCAGCGGGCAGTGGCATTTGCTTGATAAGCTTACCGACTTGCTTGATATGGTCGATGTGGGCATCTAAGTTAGCTTTGGCGGTGGCGTCAATCACTGGGCCTACGTCGGTTTTGATTGAACTTGGGTTGCCAATCACCAATTCATCCATGGCGCCTTGCAGGACTTCGATCACGCGATCGGCGATGTCTTCTTGGAGGAAGAGCACGCGCAGTGCGGAGCAGCGTTGGCCTGCGCTGGTGAATGACGATGAAACCACATCGTTAACCACTTGCTCAGGTTGCGAGGTTGAGTCCACTACCATGGCATTTTGACCGCCAGTTTCGGCAATCAACGGAATAATCGCGCCATCACGGTTGGCCAGTGTACGGTTAATCAGTTTTGCTGTGCCAGTTGAACCGGTAAAGCATACGCCGCCGATACGTTCATCGGCCGTAATTGCGCTACCCACAGTCGCACCCGTACCGGGTAGGAATTGCAGAACCTCAACAGGAATACCTGCTTGGTGAGCAAGTTGTACTGCACGATAACCAATAATCGAGGTTTGCTCCGCAGGTTTCGCGATAACAGTGTTACCCGCCGCTAATGCCGCAGAGACTTGACCGAGGAAGATGGCCAATGGGAAGTTCCATGGGCTGATACACACGAATACGCCGCGGCCTTGGAGGAACAGTTCGTTCAGCTCTCCCGTTGGGCCAGGAAGCAGTTCAGGCTTCGCCATCATTTTCTTAGCTTGTACAGCGTAGTAACGACAGAAATCAACGGCTTCACGTACTTCGTCGATACCGTCTTGAATGCTCTTGCCTGCTTCACGGGTACACAGGGCGATCAATTCTTCGCGGTTTTCTTCTAATAAATCGGCCAATTTTTGTAGTGCAGATGCACGGGTTTCCACTGGTGTGCGTGCCCAAGAGGCAAATGCTGCTTCAGCAGACGCGACGGCTGCTTCGATTGCAGCTTTGTCGGCGAAGGCGACTTGACCTACGGTTTGGGTAGTGTCGTATGGGCTAACAACCGTTTTATGTTCGCCAGTTAAGGTTTTACCGTTAACCAGAGGGCCCGCTTGCCATTGGGTATTTTTAAACTGTTCTAGTGCCGCGAAAAATGGCTCAGATTCGGAAATGATGTTCATATTGAGTCCCTTGGAATTTTTGCGATCGCTACCGAAAATATCGGCAGGTAAAACGATTCTGTTGTTAGCCAGGGTTTTGTAACCCGTCAGTGTTGTTAGCGGATGTACCACTAATGACTCGATGGGGGTTTTAGGATCCACCAGTTTGTGGACGAACGAAGTATTCGCGCCGTTTTCCAGCAGGCGACGAACTAAGTAGGGCAGTAGATCTTTATGGGCACCGATGGGGGCATAAATACGTACCGCTTTAGCACCGGCTTCAGCCAGAATCGTGTCGTACAGCTCTTGTCCCATGCCGTGTAAGCGTTGGAACTCATGGTTACGATCGCCCGCCATATCGGAAATTGCCGCCACGGTTTGCGCATTGTGGCTAGCAAATTGTGGGTAGATAGCGCCGCGAGTCGCATCCGATAACAAGTAACGGGCGCAGGCGAGGTAAGAAACGTCAGTACCGGCTTTGCGAGTGTAGAGTGGATAAGCGGCTTCGCCAGCTTGTTGCGCCCACTTAAGTTCGCTATCCCAATAGGCGCCTTTAACTAAGCGAACTGGGATTTCATCCCCTTGATCTTTCGCTAGACGCGTTAACCAAACCAGTACGGGCAGGGCACGCTTAGAGTAGGCTTGTACTACTATGCCGAGTAATCCCCAGCCTTTAGTTGCTTCAGCATTAAACAGTTTTTGGAACAGTTTTAGTGATAACTCGAGGCGATCGACTTCTTCAGCATCGATAGATATACCGATATTTAAACCACGTGCCAGCTTAATCAGGCGAATCACTGTGTCGTACAGTTCAGTCAAGACGCGGTCTTCATTGGCCACTTCGTAACGTGGGTGCAATGCCGATAGCTTGATGGAGATTGTTGGGCGCGGTGATTCATTTTCGTTATAGCTTTGAGCACCGAGCTCAGTGATCGCATTGGCGTAATCGGTATAGTATTTCTCGGCATCTTTGCGAGTTAACGCCGCTTCGCCCAGCATGTCGTAGGAATGGGTATAACCTAACTTACGTTTGTCTTCGCTGTTTTTCAGGGCTTCTTTCATGTTGCGACCCAGCACGAACTGCTTACCCATGATCTTCATTGCTGCCATCATGGCTTGACGGATCACAGGCTCACCCAGACGATTCACTAAGCGGCTCAGCAAGTTGCTTGGGGTACCATCGAGTTTTTTATCGAGTTTAACGATTTTACCTGTGAGCATTAAGCCCCAGGTCGATGCGTTAACCAGTACTGAGTCACTCTTGCTCATGTGCTCATCCCACTTAGCGCCTGAAAGCTTATCTTCAATCAGCGCATCGGCAGTGGCCGCATCGGGAATTCGCAGTAAAGCTTCGGCTAAACACATCAGGATAATGCCTTCCTGTGTTTCTAAGCTGTACTGTTGCAGGAAGGCATCTATGCCGACCATCAAACCTTTTTTATCGAATTGACGAACCTTATTGACCAGTTCGTGGGCACGACGAGTGACGCGCTCTATGGCTTCATCACTTGAGGGAACTAGTTTGATCAGCTCTGACAAGTATTGTTCTTCATCGACAATGTAGTTGTCGCTGACTGCTTTGAACAGTTCGTCGAGATTGGCAGAATCGTAGCGGCCTGCCAGCACTTCACTCGCTTTGAACATAGTTATCGCTTCCATCTTGGCCGTTATTGGGGCGCTATTGTTGAAACAAATTGGGAGGCGCCAAACGCATTTGATATTTTGTATACAATATGAAGGTTTGCGCGCGCAGATTATACAACCAAAATGTGACGGACAACACTATAGCGTGAAAGATTGTGAAGTTTGCTTGATTAGCTTGTTAATAAGTCGATGTAACGCTTGATTGACAAAAAAGCCAGTGTTTGAAAACACTGGCTTTTGGAAGGTAAATTAAGACTTTTTGTGTGTCAGACTCACATCCAACGTTTTTTATTACGACGTTGTGGTCTAGGTAAATACACTAAAATAATGCCTAGGATTAAGCCCATGCCTGCGATTAATCCACCTTGGCGCCAAAGTTCAAAACGCTCGTCTTGAGCTGTGCGATCTACCGCATTTTTCAGTTGATCACGTTCTTGAGTCGTTTTAGCTAGGTTGGTTTCTAACTCGCTTAGTTTAGCCTTTAATTCGAGCAGTTCGCCGGCATGATTATCTGTTGAACTTGATACTTCTGCTAACTTAGCTTTGGCCTGTGCGAGTTCAGTTGTTAACGCAGGGACTTGCTCACGGAAACTTTGAGTCGAACTGATCAAGTTGGTTTGTACCCAACCTTCACGGTCTTTATGGTCGATTATTTTGGAGTAATCACCTTGAGTTTCGTTGAGCAGTGTCACAGGTTGACCCGCTTCAATTGATCCAACAATTCGAAACTCAGTACCAGGGCCACCTAAAAGATACAGAAACACGTTATCCGAGATGTAGCGGGATTGGCCTTCGGCCAGCAGGTTGGAAGACAGCAAGATCATTCCTACCAGAGTCAGGAGTCTAAACACTTTTGTATTCTCATCAACGAAATAGTCTGCACATGCTAGGGATTTGAGGCCTGTAATGCAAGAGGGAAGTCATAGACTTCCCTCAACTTTACGGCATCCATGCTATGACCATTCCAATTTAATTCAATCTTTCCTACGACCTTCTAGTCCTAGGCGCTAATACTGCTTAATGTCAGCAACACATTTAGCGAGACTTCTTAATTAAAAATACCTTTAATCATATAGAAGAAGATGATTGATAGGCCAGCACCTGCTGGTAAGGTCACAACCCAAGATACGACTATATTACGTACCACACCAATGTTAATCGCTGCGATACCACGGGCCATACCTACACCTAATACCGCACCCACTAAGGTTTGTGTGGTAGAAATAGGTAAACCAGTGCTAGAAGCAATAACTACAGTCGTTGCCGCGGCTAATTCTGCCGCAAAACCACGACTTGGCGTCAAGTGAGTGATGTTTTTTCCGATAGTTTGCATAACGCGCTGACCAAAAATCGCCAGACCCATCACAATACCTACGGCACCCAAAGGTAAAATCCACCAGACTAGAGGTGATTTCGCTGCAATCTCACCACCGCTATTGACGACAGAAACAACCGCCGCTAATGGACCAATCGCATTTGCTACATCGTTTGAACCATGGGCAAAAGCCATACAACAAGCAGTCAAAACCATCAGGATCGCAAACACTTTTTCAACGTTTTTGAACTGGGTTTGACGATCTGCTTTATCACTCATTTGTAAGCGTGAAATGGCGATTTTACCTAAGATACCAACTACAGCAGCAATAGCACCTGCGAGTAGGTAAGACTCGGTAACTGAGAAATGCAGACCAACATGGGATAAGCCTTTCATAATCGTCATTAATGACATGATGAAACCAGCAAATGCCATATAGAAAGGTACGAAACGCTTAGCATTACTCAATGGATCGTCAGTGTTGAAAATGAGTTTTTGAGTGCTTTGGAAGAGGATGAATGCCATAAAGCCCGAAATAGCGGGGGTTACGATCCAAGAGCCTACAATCCCGCCTACTTTATCCCATGAGACTGAATCTGCACCAACACCCACGGCGGCGAAGCCAATAATGGCACCGACGATGGAGTGAGTCGTTGATACTGGCCAGCCAAGAGCCGATGCGACGACAAGCCAAATACCTGCTGCCAACAATGATCCTATCATGCCGTAAACCAGCAATTCAGGAGTTGCAGTGAAATAGCTAGAATCAATAATACCGCTACGAATTGTATTGGTAACTTCGCCCCCAGCTAAAAATGCACCGGAAAACTCAAAGATCATTGCGATAATAATCGCTTGTTTAATTGTAATTGCGTTTGAACCTACAGAGGTTCCCATCGCATTGGCGACGTCATTCGCCCCAATACCCCATGCCATGAGAAAACCAAATGCAGCCGCAATGGCAATAAGCCACGGGCCATTGGTGACTAAGACGTTAGCCACCTCAATACCTGCATCAACCATATTGATACCTTGATAACCTTAATTTGTTAAACGCGAGCCAGCATAAGCTCAAGACGCGAACCGACGCGTTCGGCAAGATCTGCAAGACCACCGACCCATTCAATCGTTTTGTAGAGGAACATCACATCGACAGGATTCAATTCAGATTCCATAGCGAATAACTGACGGCGTAACTGAATTTGTAGATCGTCAGTATCTTCTTCGATGATATCGAGTTCGTTGATCATTTTTGCCACTAAGTCGACTTCACGGCCACGGAAACCTGTTTCTAACAGATCTTCGAGTTCATTAATGACTTGTTTTGCTAGTGCTACCGCATCGATACAGCGTTGTAGATAAGCAATAAATGGGACTTGCATGACCTGAGGGATTAACAGCTGACGGCCGATAACACGACCGGAAATATCTTTGGCTTTGTTGGCTATCTTGTCTTGTTGAGTTAAAAGTTCCAATAAATCTGTACGTTCTACTGGCATAAATAAACCGCTTGGCAGAGTCAGACGGATTTCACGCTTCAGTGAATCTGCTTGCTTCTCGGCTAAACTAATTTGCTTACGTAATTGAACTGCACTGTCCCAGTTACCTGTGATAGTGGCTTCGAAAAAGGGGACGAGTAACGATGCGCAATCGTGTACTTTGTCCATGTGCTCTTGAAGAGGCTTAATTGGCGATTTTGCAAACACGCCCAAAATAGAGTTTACTGGCATTGCCGTTTACCTATTTAGATTGTTCCATTATTGGAAAAAGCGGGCGCATGTTAACCTATGCGTCCGCGTATTGAAACTGTGTTTTTTCAGAAAAAACGACAGGTTTATTCTAACGGGTTATATACCAACTGCAAAACCAAATCCTACGGGATTTTTATGACACATTTGTGACATTATGAACTAAAGATGACGCATCGATGAATATTTGATGACAAAGTGAGCGGTTACGCAATGAATGCTGAGATTGAATTAAAACTGTTTTTCCTGCCGATATATCAAGAATCCCTGATAAATAAGTTAGATAGTCTCGATAATGCCGTACCTCAAGGTCAACGTCGTTTGGCGAATGGTTACTTCGACACCCCTGACTTGCAATTACGTCAGTGGGACATGGGATTGCGGGTGCGCGGTTACGATGCGCACCGAGAGCAGACCATAAAAACCGCAGGACAAGTCGTGGGCGGCATTCATTCGCGGCCCGAATACAATGTGACTATCCAATCCGATAGCCCAGACTTAAGTCTATTTCCTACCAGCATTTGGCCCGTTGATGCCGATTTAGCGGCAACTCAAGCTCAGTTAACTTGTATATTTCACACCGATTTTCATCGTCGCGCTTGGCATGTTCAGATTGATAACAGCGTGGTCGAAGTGGCGTTAGACATAGGTGAAATCACCGCCAATGGCCAGCAAGAAGCCCTGTGTGAGCTCGAGTTTGAACTCCTCAGTGGCGGTACTGAGGCGCTACTTAAGCTGGCGATGCAAGTGGCGAGCGTGGTGCCCGTGCGTTTAGGTAAGGCCAGTAAAGCGCAGCGGGGCTATCGATTGGCGGGCAAGGCTAAGCCGCTCGATTTAAAAGCATTGGAATTTCTGCCACTGGCCGAGTCACACGATTCTTCTTCACAGGATTTAAGTGCAAACTGCCAAATCCTGCTTGAAACCGCCCTTGAGCGCTGGCAATTATTAGAGAGCATGATTGCAGAGGAAAGCGACCCTGAAGCCTGTGTTGCACTATGGTGGCGGATGCGCGCCTGTATTCGTTTGCTGCGCATGACCTTAAATCAGTTCGAATTATTGAATGTGACACTGTCTAGCCAATTTATGCTGATTGAAAAGCAGCTCGATTTTATTGAGCAGGCACAGGCGTTGACCGCTTTGCTTGGTAGCCAAAGAGGCTTATTTGCTAAACTTGGCCAACATGCCCAAGTTAAGGCGCGACTTCTGGCGCAACTGACAGAGATTAATCTGACGGAACGCTTACTCTCCCTATGGCAACAGACCGAATATGGTCAATTACAGCTGGCTATTGTTGAACTGTTGCTAAAGATCAGTGCTGGTGAAGTGGACATCACCCATCAGCCTGGTTTACGCCAGCATGCCGATCGTGCTCAGCAAGCTTCTTGGGTGGCGATAATTGAGGTCATGCCACTCAATAGCGTCATGACAGCGGCGAATTATCTACAAGTGGCCACAGTGTTGGATGCGAGCATTCTTGTGGGTCATGCCTACGGCAGTTTATATGAGGCGAAATCACGGGACGCATTTCGTGCACCTTGGCAAGATCTCGCGCTTGGGATTAAAACTTTAGCTTGTTATCGCGCCTTACAGGATGCGAGTCGGGAGTTAGATATCAATTTAGCTGAGTGGCTGGAAGACAAGCAGCAGAGTTTGTTGTTTGCTATGGAATCGACACGCCGTAACGCGATGCAACAGCAGGTCTACTGGTAGTATTACTTTTTATCGCTGATAAACGGAAAAGGCTCAATCTAAAATAGATTGAGCCTTTTCATTAGTCCGTTTTCGCAACAAAGTCAGCTATTTTTTGTTTCGATAGCCTGCTTAAGTTCCGCAATTTGAGCCAGCATTTGCGCTTGATTTTGTTCTATTTTTTGTTGGTTCTCTTCCATTCTCGCTAAGGCTAATTCAAGCTCTGATTTGATTTCGGCTTTATGCGCATCTTGGCGTTCTTGGCGTTCAGATTCATCTGGCGCGACAAATACCGATGCCATATAACCTGAAATCACCCCAAAAAAACTCACACCGCTGACAATGACCACGCCACCTATGATGTGGCCTGCTGTGCTTACAGGATAATAATCGCCGTAGCCGACGGTAGAGATAGTGACTAATGCCCACCAAATCGCTTGCTCAGCGGTCTGGATATTGGCGCCTTCGGTGCCGCTTTCGACGATGAGCATAATGACGGAAGCTAATGTTAGAATCGTCACCATAGCAACCAGTAAACTGGCTAAGGTGGCTTGTTTACGTTGTTTTACCAGTGGGAGCAGCAGTGAGCGACTCATGCGGATCAGGCGTATTACCCGTAGGATTTGAAAAAGCCGTGCCATACGTAGGGCTTCAATCGCCGGAATACTGGCAATAAAATCAATCCAATGGTGTTTAATGAAAAAGCGTTTATCGCGAGCACGGATCAACCCAACAAAGAAGTTGATCATAAAAATCATGCAAATACTGGTATCGACAAAGAAGAGCAAGCGGTAGGTTTCGCTATCTAGGCGGCCGAAGGTCATGACAAGTACTATGATCACCGACAGCAAGGACAATAGCATCATCGCCATTTCGAATGGAGAAGGAGTGCCAAGGGTGCGAAGCGACCATGGGGTTTTATCTGTCATGCCAAACATGATCCCTGTTAAGTGCGGCGAATATCACTACTAAAGTAAAAGACTTTAGGCTGTGAGTAAATTGACTGAGTTAATAAAAGGGCTATATATCGATTAATCGCGCCAGCCAATGGTAAGAAGGGTTGGCGCTTGAGATCTGCGTTGCTTTAGGTTTCATCAACAAAGTGGACTAAATCGTCGAGTACACGGCGTTTAATTTCTAGCTGTGAATCGGCACTTAAACCATATTTCTCTGCCAGTTGCACATAGTCATCTGCATTGAGTGACACGGTAAGGCGCGGACGCGTTGGCCGTTTCGATACGCTAAGACCTAAAATAGTGCGAATTTGATCAGAAGGGCTAACGCCTGCATCTAACGCGGCTTTACGAATAGAGTATTGAAATTTTTCATCGAGATCGAAGGCAACCTGTGTCGCCTTAGCGGCTTGTTGGTTCTTTAACCATTGCTCGGGCAGAGGGTGTTTGGTTTTACTCATGGCGTATTACCTATTGCTATCAACCGTTTCTAGCGCTTATCTGTGAGATTGTATTGGGATTATTGATAAAGTGCGAGCACGCACTTTATCTTATTTTTGTGTTATTTCGCCGGCCAGTATTCCCGAATATCCGTTAGCGGGCGATATAGGGTCAAGACGACATCTGTATCACCCCCTTCGTAGACTTCCACTTCGACGGCGCAGCTTTCATTGTCATCAAGTAATAAATAGTACTCAAAGGGCTCACCTGTGGCGCCATTGGCATCCTGTGGCGGCTTTTGGCCACGATAATCCTGACGATGGAAATAGCCAAAAGCGGCAAAAGTCACTTGGTGGTATTGTTTTCCAAGCCATTGTTCAAGTTGTTCAGCTAAGTCGGCCGGTAATACTTGCGTAGTTAACTCGGCATGACCCGGTTCCTCGAACATGGCGCTGAATTGCTCGAGATTGAATAATTGCTCCACTTGGGCGCGGGAAACCTTCATCGAAAAGGCGAGATAGGTTTCGTCGTCTTCTTCAATGCTCAAAAAGAGAGTATCGCTACCATGTCCCTTGAGTAACCACTCGGAGTGTTGTTTACGTTCCGACTCGTAAGTATGTACGGCTTCGACTCTTAATTGTTGACCACGGAGTTGTGGTGGCAGGGCAAAACTATCATCAATTGAGATCATGTCGCCGACATTGAGCTGGGACGGGTGATTGAGCTCGCGCTGTGGCGGGGCTTTCTTACCAAAAATACTATTGAAAAATCCCATAGTGACTCCTGCTGACTATGCTCGCGTGCGGCCTCATATTGATTGGCTGCGGATATTCACGGGCAATAGTGATCATTTTTATTTAATGAGGATGAAACAAAAAATGCCGAGGTCAGTAGGGGGTGATGATCCCACTGAGACTCGGCATTCGGTCAATCATTGCTTAGCTTTTACGTGCTTTGATTCGATCTAGCACTGCATTTGCGTTTGACTTTTGCTCACCAATACCCGCTTCGGCTAGTTTGGCTTGCAACGACTTATCACTGTTTTCATCGGCTAAGGTTTCAGCCGCTTTTAAACGGTCGTCAAATTGTTGCTGACGTGCCTTGATACGTTCTAGTGAATCTTTAGCGTTCAGCAGCTTAGAGTTGCTAGACGCGAACGAGTCAGTAATGGTTGCCGTCGCTTTTTGCACGCTTTCAGTGGTTTTAACCATGCTCAACTGACGTTGATAATCAGACAGTTGGCGTTCGGTTTTCTTCACTAAGTCTTTCAAGCGTGCAGCATGGGCGCTAAAGCTGTCGTTGGCGCTTTGTTGTTCAGACAACTCTTGGTCTAACTGAGCAATCTTTTCAGCAATTTCAATCGCTAATGCTTCATTGCCTTTGTCTAATGCTTGAGTCGCATAACCTTCGTGTTCTGCAATCGAACGTTTCAGACGGTCGATTTCACGGCTGGCTTGCATTTCTTTTGCCATGACATCGGTCAGTTCACGTTTAGCATTGGTTAAATGCTTTTCTGCATCACGGATTTCCTGTTCGAAAATACGGGTTGAGTTTGCGTCAACGATGCTTTGGCCAACTTCGGTGGCACCACCGCGAAACGCTGTTAAAATTTTATTCAGAATGCCCATTTTGTGGCTCCTTATTTCAGATAGTCGACCAATTCATCAATAACTTCTAAACAGTTATCAGATAAAACTGCTAATTCTTGCTCGATTTCGAGCATGCTAGATTGTAGTGATAGCGCACCGTAAACCACGTATTTGTCATCAATTTTTGCAAAAGCTGACAAGGGCATTGGAATGTTGAGCTCTAGCATGGTTTCAAACATTTCACTGCGACGTTCTTGATTTACTTCGTTCTCGCCCCACAGGTAGCTGATGCAAAGTACTTGGTTGTCCGTTACCGATACAAATACCGGGATTTCTTCACGGCCGACCACATTCACTTGCAACACTTCGACTTCACCATCGATTGGATAACAATCAAATTGAAAGCCAGTTTGGCTGTTGTTGCCAAGACTGTTGAGGTGATTGGCAATGGTATGGATATTCATATTTGTCCTTATTGACATATTATGTCTGTGTTCAAAGATAGCACCGAGACATAATATGTCAAGTACTATCTCATCCTATTAAAAAAGATCCAGTCCTTGATTCTCGGACCAATCTTGCAAATGGTAGTGATACAGCTGCAATGAACCCAATTCATTGGGTTTTATGTTGGCGGCATCTTGATAAAAATTGGCTGGAAACTCAAAGGCGCCATCCACTAAACCTAAAGTGAGCCAGTCATCTTTGATGGGCAATTCAGTTAACTTCGCTAATCTGTGTTGTGCATCGAGTCCGCCTAAGGTTGCAATACTCCAGCCCCATTCGCCAAAACTGGGCACATTATGATGGTACTGCTTGACGTCAAATCCCGCCAATGCCAAGGTTTTTGCTACCGAAATAAAGGCCTTAGGGGCATGGTAAGGCGATGTCGACTGTACAGTCAGAGCGCCATCACTGCTCATAAGTTCCTTTAATTTACGGTAGAAATAGTCCGAATACAGCTTATTAAGATCGGGATGGCTCGGATCGGGCAAGTCTACGATAATCGCATCGTATTTCACGCCTGTGGCAATCAGTTTATCGACACCATTAAATGCATCGTCGTTGATCACTGTGACACGGGGATCGTTCAGTGCATTGCCATTGAGCGCCAACATAGCGCGACTGAGACTATCGGGCATATCTGTATCGGGCGATTTAAATAATTGCACTAGGCCCACATCGAGATCGAGCAGCGTGACTTGTTCAGGCTCCCAGCGCAGTACTTGTTTGAGACCGAGTCCATCACCGCCGCCAATGATCAGCACTTTGTTGTGACGGGCACTGGCCGCGAGCGTAGGATGAACGAGAAACGTATGGTAGATGTGCTCGTCTATGCTAGAAAATTGTAAGCGACCATTGATGTATAAAGCATAAACGGGCGGCAGACCGTTACCGCGCAACCGCTCGGTGAAGGTCAGCTGTTGGAAACGTGTCGCCTTGGCGTAAACCACTTTGTCTTTATAGAGCAAATTATTGAATTCTTGCTCCCAGCGTGGGCCGTGGATTGCTAATATGAGTAAGACGCCAGTCACGATAAAATGCCCACTCAAAAGCAGTTTAGCGCGGCGGATTTTAGGCCAGAATCGCCAGATAAACACAAAACCTGCCAATAGATTGAAACTGGCGGTTAAGGCGGCGGCGAGTTGGATATCGATGGCGAGCATAAAGCCAACCCAAATGGCGGCACCTATGCCTGCGCCTATGTAATCAGCTCCGTAAATGGTGCCCGCGTTATGCAGTAAATGCTCGTCGGAAAGGGATTGGCGAACCCTAGCAATCAGCGGGATTTCCATACCAATCATCAGGCCCAATAACACACCCCACACATAGGGTAAGTATTCGCTGAGTTTTTGCAGCGAGCTTATCATGCCACCTTCGGGCAGTTGATCTGGCGGTAAACCTAAGGTATTAGCAATGATTAATGGCAGTTGTTGACCAAAACCAATCACCGCTGCTGTGATTAAAATGGCGAGTGAGCCACAGAGTGCAACTGTAAGTTCTAAAATCACAAAACCGGTAAAGGCATCACGGATCTTACGCGCGGCGAAGGCACCTAGCCCCATGGAGACAATCATTAAGCCTATCATGGTGTAAATGGCGGCTTCTAATGCGCCTAAAATGCGGCCCGCATAGTGGGATAAAAGATATTCGTAGATCAGGCCGCAACCTGCTAATACGGCCATAATGCCCAATAAGAGAACATCATCGAACCAACCTAGGCGGCTAGGTTTAGCCGCCGAGGGAGTTAAGCTAATTTCTTGCATTCGATTAAGCCATCAGTGCCGTAAGAATAAGTGCGATAGCGATACTGATCGCCATTTCTACTGCGGCGATACCGATATTATGTTGTCTTTCCACTTCATCGGCTAAATCGATACGGGCCAATACCAGTTTCTTCACGACGAACAGCAGTAAGGATAGCGCGATCAGCATAATGACTGAGAACACTAACCAACCGATCACGTTAGTCACATAAGCCGTTGGATTATAAATAATAAAGTGACTAGCGGCATTGAAGCTCAGTGCCATAGCAATCATGTAACCCGCATGGCGTAGCGCTAACGCTGTATGACCTTGGGCTAAGGCTTGCTGCATAGACGAGTCTTGGTTGCGGCTTGCGAAACGGTTTTCACGCCAGCGCGTGAGTAGCACTAACATCAACTGCGAAATCGCAAAGGCGCTGAAGATGGCAATGAAGGTATCGACCGTTAAATCTTCTGCCCACAGCAAGACGGAGCGAATGATAATGGCGGTAGCAATAGCAACGCTAGCATCGACAATAGCGACGGACACATTACCTTTGATGATTTGCTCGTTTTTATCAAACTCATTTAGCGCTATTTTATCGTGGAGAAAACGGCCGAGTTTAATCAGTACTAAACCGAATAAACCATAGCAGCTCATGCCAATCGCTTCGGTAAGATAAGAGTGTGCCGCAGCGCCTGTGATAGCGCCTGTAAGCACTATGCCTAGGGCGGCAACTGCGCCAGCGGTACTTATGCCAAAGGCAAAGTTATCCCGCTCTGCAAGCTCCTTACTGCTATTGACCTTTACACTCCAACCTTGCAAATAACGCATTAGCGTTAGCAAAATCACGGCTATGGTGAGATCGATAGCCAGAATGATGGCTAGCTCTGGTGTGATACCGAAATCCTGAAATAATGTCATTGGAAATCCTTAGTTACTTGCCCCGGCGCACACTGCGGGTCGTGCGATTGCTGGAATTGCGGAAACTGCTGTCTTTAGCATAGTTAGATCGAAACTTACTGTTCGAACTCTTGCTCGCACTTGTCGTGCTGGCCTTAGGTGCGCTGGTACTTTCACGGGATAACGCCGTGCCACCAGTTCGCGGTTTAGCATAAGGGCTGTCAAAGCGCTTGCCTTGTGAGTCGAAACGTTTTTTCGTTTGTTCGAAGGTCTTATTTTGCGCATCCGCTTGCTTGGGTGAGGTATAGCGATAACGACCTACGTCATTGTAATAGCTATAACCTCGGTTACCCGACCAACGATCGTAGGAAACTGGGCGATTGAAAACATTCGAAAACATCGAATACATGCCATACCAAGCCCAAAACGAAGTGCCGCTTGAGTCGGTTTGCCAGTTGCCGTAAGAGGGATTACCAACTAATTGACTGCCTGGACCAAAATCTTCACCGCCATTGGCTAATGTTGCGGCCTCACGGCTAATCGCATTTACGCGAGCCAGTTTGCCGTCGGACATATCGGCGACCACGTTGACTGGATCAGACAACATATCGTTAAACAGACTGGGATCTGCGGCTTGATAAAGATTTTCTGCTTCGGCCAGCTGTTGATCGAGATCAGCAAAGTTACTCGCCACTTTCGATTCATCTAAACGACGTTTTAGCGAGGTATACATGGGACCTTGGGTACCAGAATCCTTTGCTAATTCATCGAGTAAGGGTGCTAAATCGGGTTTCTGTTGCTTTAGCAGTGTCGTGTATTGTTTTAAGAGATTAGCGTTACGCAACTGGCCGTCATCGATCATCGTCGTGAGCGTAGCGAGACGTTGCTGTGTGAGTTGTTGATACTTCGCGATTTTATCCGGTCTGTCATCGCCACAACCCGTCAGCGATAGCGAAACGGCTAAAAAAAGTATCGATGTGAGAACACGGGTTAGCATTCCTGCCATGTTTTCTCCAAAAGGTAATGAAATAAAACTCAAATACTTGCAGGCAATAATAATCCGCTTGCCCAATATGCCTGCCGCGCAGGTTATAGTACCCTTAAATGCCACAGATAAAAGTGTAAACCTTTATTTGTGTGTTACATCAGGTAGCTGCAAGT
Organism: Shewanella sp. SM29; assembly: GCF_025654245.1. Taxonomy (NCBI): domain Bacteria; kingdom Pseudomonadati; phylum Pseudomonadota; class Gammaproteobacteria; order Alteromonadales; family Shewanellaceae; genus Shewanella; species Shewanella sp. SM29. The sequence continues at coordinate 35,925 of NZ_JAKKRN010000037.1, read as the reverse complement.
CTCGTCGAACATAACATGATGTGGCGTCAATCTATATCATTTACGACATAATATGTCGATAGCTAAATTTGTTAGGGATTATTATGACCATGCAAAAAGACAGTAATAAGTCATTGTCTATTCTTATTAATCAAACCGCTGAACGCAATTGGCTGCGATTAGAGGAAGCATGGTCCGAAGGACTTGCGCAATTAACGCCTGCTCAGCAGCAAGAACTCAAAACGGTTTTGGGACTCAGTGATTATGTGACGGCTCAACTATGCCGACATCCCGAGTGGATCGCTATGCTGTTTGCGGGCGAGTTAAGCCTGATTGATCGTAAAAACTTTGATGTTGATTTACATGAAGAACTGGCTAGCACGACCACTGAGGAGATGGCTAAAACCACCCTGCGACGGTTTCGTAACTATCAAATGGTGCGTTTAGCTTGGCGTGACTTTTTAGACTATGCCAGTTTAGAGGAATCCTTGCTTGATCTGTCGGCGCTCGCCGAAGCGTTAGTGATCTGCGCCCGCGATTGGCTCTATAAAGATATGTGCGCTCAATATGGCACGCCTATGGACAAAGAAGGGAATCCGCAACCGCTACTGATTTTAGGCATGGGTAAGTTAGGCGGCCGCGAGCTTAATTTCTCCTCCGATATCGATTTGATTTTCACGTTTCCTGAGCATGGCGAAACCGTCGGCGGTCGTCGCAGTTTAGACAATCAACAATTCTTTATCCGCATGGGGCAAAGGTTAGTGAACTTGCTCGATCAAGTCACTGTCGATGGTTTCGTGTTCCGCGTGGATATGCGTTTGCGTCCCTACGGTGAAAGTGGCCCCTTGGTGGTGAGTTTTAGCGGTCTTGAGGATTATTACCAAGAACAAGGACGAGACTGGGAGCGTTATGCCATGGTCAAGGCGCGTGCGCTCGGGCCTTGGAACCATTTCTCCGATGAACTACACAGCCTCCTGAGACCCTTTGTGTATCGCCGTTATATCGACTTTTCGGCAATTGAATCCCTGCGGAAAATGAAGCAACTCATCGCGCAAGAAGTGCGGCGCCGTCATTTGACCGACAATATTAAACTCGGTGCAGGCGGTATTCGTGAGGTCGAGTTCGTGGTGCAAAGTTTTCAATTGATCCGTGGCGGCCGTGAGCCTGCGTTGCGTCAGCAGAGTTTATTCGGTGCTATCGATACGCTTTACAGCTTAGGGCAGTTTGAATATTTGGCGGTGGATGAGCTTAAACATAGTTATTTACTGCTGCGCCGGGTTGAGAATCTGCTGCAAGCCATTGACGATAAACAAACTCAAACCTTACCGAATAATCCACTGGATTGGGCGCGATTGTGCCATGTACTCGATATGGCCAATGAGATTGATTTACGCACTCATATTGAAGCGGCAATGAGCAAAATCCATCGTCATTTTAAAGCCACAGTGGGCGGCGAAGAAGGCGAAGAAAAAGCTGAACATTGGACGACGCAGCTGTGGAACATGCAAGACCTTGATGATGGGATCGCGTTGTTGGCCGAACAGCAAATTGATGATGACAAGCTGTGCCCTATGCTCAGCAGTTGGCGCGAAACAGTGACTAAGCGTTCCATTGGTCCACGCGGGCGAGAAACCTTAGATAAATTAATGCCAAGATTATTGGAAGAATTGATTAATCAACAGAGTCCATCGTCAGCTTTTGAGCCCGTGTCTAAGGTGCTGGAGCAGATTTTAACTCGCACCACTTACCTTGAGCTTTTGTGTGAAAACCCCGGCGCGCGGCAGCAGTTGGTGAGCTTGTGTTGCGCCAGTCCTTGGATTGCCGCGCAGTTGGCTAAATTTCCCATGTTGCTCGATGAGCTTATCGATCCGTCGCAGCTCTATGACACGACCTCCATCGACGATTATCCGAGCGAGCTGCGTCAGTACATGATGCGCGTGCCCGAGGATGATATGGAGCAGCAGATGGAAGCGCTGCGACAATTTAAGCTTTCACAACAACTTAAAATCGCCGCCGCCGATGTCACGGGTGTTTTACCCGTGATGCAAGTGAGCGATCACTTAACTTTTTTAGCCGAAGCTATTATCGAACAAGTGGTGATGCAGGCGTGGCAACAGGTTTCAGTGCGCCATGGGGTGCCCGCTCACCTTGAGGGTAGTGACACAGGCTTTGCCGTTGTCGGTTATGGCAAGCTCGGCGGGATAGAGTTGGGTTACGGCTCCGATCTCGATTTAGTCTTCCTGTGTGAAAACAAAGCAGATAACAGCCAGACCAATGGTGAACGGCCGATTGAAGTTGGTCATTTTTACCTCAAACTCGCCCAGCGAATTCTACATTTGTTCTCGACTCGTACCACTTCGGGGGAGTTGTATGAAGTGGATATGCGACTGCGCCCATCAGGCGCCTCCGGTTTGATGGTCAGTGAGATTGAGCGTTTTGGCGAATACCAAGCTAATGAGGCGTGGACTTGGGAGCATCAAGCTTTAGTTCGCTCGCGTTTTGTTTTTGGTGACAATAGCTTAGCGGTTAAATTCAGCCATATTCGCGCTTCAGTATTGGAAAAGCCCCGTGATAAAGCTGAGCTGCAAAAAGCGGTACGTGAGATGCGTCAGAAGATGCGCGATCACTTGCTTAAAGTCAGTGATGGCATGTTTGATTTAAAGCAGAGTCCAGGCGGGATTGCCGATATTGAGTTTATTGCCCAGTACTTAGTGCTGGCTAATGCCCACGAGTATCCAGAGCTAACGATTTGGTCCGACAATGTACGGATTTTTGGTGTGTTAGCTGAGCTTGAACTTTTGCCAATGATGAGTGCCCAGCATTTAACTCAGACCTATTGCTTACTACGGGATGAAAATCATCGACTTACTCTGCAACAAAAGGCGGGGCAGCTACCAGTGTCAGAGGTAGAAGAGCATGCTGAGCGGGTGTTAAACATTTATCGTGCTGTGCTTGAATAGTGCAGTCTTTAAGGGGATTAAGGCTGATACGAATTTCAGCCTTAACACCGCAAGAATACACCATTTAGGCTAGAGTTTAATGAGAGCAGTTAGCTGAGAGTGCCATGCAATTACCTACAATTCCTGAAAACGAGCTGCAACGCTTGGCCACATTACGCGCACTTAATGTGCTCGATACCGATGCCGAGGAACGTTTCGATCGTATTACTCGGCTTACGCGCAGAATTTTCTCCTTGCCCATCTGTGTTGTGACCTTAGTGGATGCCGAACGGCAATGGTTTAAATCACGCCAAGGATTGGAGGTGACTGAAACACCTCGGGAAATTTCATTTTGTGGACATGCGATCAATCATGACGGCATTTTCATCGTGAACGACGCCCTCAAAGATCCCCGCTTTAGTGACAATCCTCTGGTGACTGAGCAGCCGCACATTCGCTTTTACGCCGGCTATCCTCTCACCATTCACGAGCAATATCGGGTGGGTACTTTGTGTTTAATCGGTACTGAACCGCGGGATTTTACGGCTGAAGACATTGAAACCTTAACGGATTTAGGACAAATGGTAGAGGCTGAATTACTCTCTATCGCGCAAAATACCTTAGATCCCTTGACGGCTATTTCGAATCGACGTGGTTTTGAATTACTGGCCCATCAGTCAATGGCGAGTTGTCGACGTACCGAATCTGAGGCGGCCTTAGTTTTCTTCGATCTCGACTTTTTTAAGGAAGTGAATGACAGCTTTGGTCACCTAAAGGGCGATCAGGTGTTATATGATTTTGCCCATATCTTAATGACCGCTTTTAGGGAGTCGGATGTGATCGCAAGGCTTGGCGGCGATGAGTTTGTGGTGCTGCTAAGTTTTGTGCATAGCGATACAGTCAATCGGGTTATCGAGCGTTTTAAGCAGTTACTGGAGCAATATAATCAACAGCATCCTAAGCAACATAGATTGGCGACCAGCATAGGTATCGCCCATTGGACACCGGATTCAGATATGAGCTTAGAGGATCTGTTAGATTCCGCCGATAAAGCTATGTATCAGAATAAAGCTACACATCATAGTGATGCATCTTAAATTGTTTACGCTTATGCCAATGAAAAGGTGGCAATAATGTCTCCCTTTTCATTGGACTTTATTCGGCGAAGAAGTACTAAGCTGTAATGAGCGTTACCCAATGTTGATATAAGGGTAAGCCAATTAGCACGTTAACCGGAAATGTGATCCCGAGTGAGGCTAGCATAGCCAGCCCTATATTGGCTTCGGGGATTGCGGCACGAATGGCAGCTGGCGCTGCGATATAAGATGCGCTGGCACTTAATGCCGCTAACACTAAAATGCTGCCTGAAGGTAAGTCCAGCCAAACACCTACACCAATACCACACCAAGCCAATACAAAGGGCGCTACGGCGGCAAACACTAATAAGCGCCACTGTTTAAGTGGTAGCGGCAAACACACTTTGGCCGTTACTAAGCCCATTTCCAGTAAAAATAATGCCAGTAAAGTTTTGAACCCGCCTAGTAGCACAGGTGTAAGCGGCGCAAGTCCCGTTGGGCCATAAAGCCAACCTATCACCACACCGCCAAGGAGTAAGACAACGCCGCGGCTGGTTAAGGCTTCGTGCAACACGCTTGATTGATTTTCATTTTTGGGTGATGTTTCAATTGCTTTTTTGGCACTTAAGTATCTGTGTAACCAGAGCATTACGACAATAGCAGGTAGTTCCAGCAGCACGAGATACAGGGTCGTTTCTGGCCTTAAGATCAGCCCAGATTTTTCAACCATAGCCATCACCACCGCAAATGTTCCCGCACTGACGGAGCCGTAATGGGCGGCAATACTAATGGCATCGGTATGGCCAATGCGAACCAGCTGGGTTAGTACAGGGTATAAGGCCAAGGGGATAATCAAACCTAAGGCAACAACCGCTAATAGCTCAGTGATCACTAAGTTTTGAGTGTGACCGTGGAGCGCCATTCCGCCCTTTAAACCTAAGGTAAGCATTAACAGTATGGATAGGGTTTCGTAGATCGCGGGTGGGACTTTAAGATCTGATTTCACTAGGCCAGCTAACAGGCCTAAGGCGAAAAAGGCAATGACAATATCGGGCATTGGTATCTCATTAAGTTTGACTTTTAAGCGGTGCAAAACGCGCTTGTTTGTCGGGTGATCCTGATGGCTGGTGATTTTGGACCTAATTGGTTATATTGAAAAATAAATTGTTTACCACCTAGGTATAGATAATTGTCTATGGATAAGCGTTCGTCATCGACTCAGCTTAAATTGCGGCATTTGAGTTTTCGGTTACTGCAGGTGTATGTGCAAGTGGTGCGGTTAGGTAATATTTCCGCAGCGGCGAGGGCATTGCATTTAACTCAACCCACAGTGTCATTACAGCTTAAAAAACTGGCCGATGTGTTGGGCGAGCCATTACTCGAGAGTCGTGATGGCCGCATGTTACCGACCTTGATTGGTAATGAGTTGTACCGCGCAGCCTGCGATACCTTGAGTCGTTTTGAGGATTTCGATGCTTTTATGCAGCAGGCTAAAGGTGGCAGTGTCGGTCACATTAATATCGGTATTGTCACTACCGCAAAATACGTGTTACCACGGATTTTAGGGGCATTTTATCGGCAGTTTCCACAGGTTAAAGTGACCTTAAATATTGGTAACCGTGCCCATGTATTAGGCAGATTTGAACGTCAAGAAGATGATTTATACCTGTTCAGTCATCCTCCAAGTGGCGATAACGTGTTATCTGCACGCATCATCAAAAATCCGCTGCAACTGATTGCACCAAAGGAGCATTGGGCTGTGGGTCGTGAACAAGTGAATTTTAACGAGCTTAAAAATGAGCGTTTTATCGTTCGCGAACCGGGGTCAGCCACCCGCTTAATGTTCGAGTCTTGGTGCAGCGGCCAAGGCATCACGCTCGGTGACACTATGCAAATCGAGAGTAATGAGGCGATACGCTTGAGCGTCGCGTCGGGCTTAGGTTTGTCGGTGATTTCGGCGCATACCTTGCAAGAAGGGCGCGAAAAACCTGCAATTCTAACTGTTACGGGGTTTCCGCTCGAAAGTAACTGGTATCTAGTTGGCCGTAAAGATCGCCGTTTGCCCTATGCCGCCATGCAACTGGTGGACTTTATGGCGGCGCATTTGGTCGAGTGTATCGAGCCAGAATGGGTTGCCACTGATATCAGTGAACTGGCTATGCACTTTAATCATGCACCGCAAACTCGGTCCTAGCACTCTTGAGTCTTGCTTGTATTATGGAATGCTTTATTAAACTAGATCATAGCGTTATGCATTGAGGGTAACGGTTTAACACATCTTGTGCCATTACCCTCTTATTCCATTATAAAGTGATACTCTAGACTTTAAATCGCGTCAGTAGATTGTTCAGTTCAACGGCGAGTCTTGAGAGCTCATGTGCTGAGGCACTGGTTTGCTGTGCCCCCGCAGCACTTTGGCTGGCAAGATCACTAATATTCACAATGTTTTTATCGACCTCACGTGCGACTTTCGCTTGCTCTTCGGCGGCGCTTGCAATGACCATGTTGCTGTTATTCATCGTACTGATTTGGCGATTAATCGTGTTTAATGCATCCCCTGCCAATCTTGCGACTGAGAGTGCCTGTTCAGCCTTTTGGCCGCTGTGCTGCATCGATTGCACAGCCGTTTCGGTGCCGTGCTGGATTTTGTTAATCATGTCTTCAATTTCACGGGTCGAGGACTGAGTGCGATGGGCTAGGGCACGAACTTCATCAGCAACAACCGCAAAACCACGGCCTGTATCGCCCGCTCGCGCCGCTTCAATGGCTGCGTTTAAGGCCAGTAAATTTGTTTGCTCAGCAATGGCGCGGATCACATCGAGAACTTTACCTATATCCCTCGCTTGAATCGCTAAGGTTTGAACAACCTGTGAACTTTGCGTTACATCCTGATTCATGTCGATAATAGCTGCGACAGTCTGATCTACCTGTTTTTTACCTAATTCGGTACTGCGGGCGGTTTCTTCAAAGGCTTCTGAAGCGAGCACCGCCGTATTGGCAACTTCATCTACTGCCGAACTCATTTCGGTAATCGCAGTTGCCGCTTGCTGTATTTCATCATTTTGTTGCTGTATGCCGCGGGAAGCATCTTCAGTGACTGAATTGAGTTCTTCGGCGGCGGAGGCGAGCTGGCTAGAGGAGTTTGCTATATGGGATAAAGTGTCGCGCAGGTTTTGCTGCATTTCAGCTAATGATTGCATCAGTTGACTGGTTTCATCTTTACCCTCTGTGCTGATTTTCTGCGTTAAATCCCCCCTTGCGACTGCTACTGAAATGCCTACAGCTTCCTTCATTGGCTGCACGATACTGCGAGTTAAAAATATTGCCACTACAAATGCAGCGATTAAGGAGCCCACTATCATAATGCTGTTTAGCCATTTACTCTCGTCGTAGGCTTGTGCAGTTATTTGACCTTGTTCCTTTGCATATTCAGTATTCAAGCTGCCAATGCTAATGAGCGTCTTTGTCATTTTTCGGCTTGCACTATCATGACATCATCCATGATCCGTTTAGCTTCGGCTGCATCATTCGCCTGTAGCTTGCTGATCATCTCATCTTGATGCTTTAAATATAGATCAAGGCTGCCACTAAATTCTTGATAAAGCTCCTGCTCACCTGGCAGGCTAATTAAAGGCTCATAGTTTTTTTGATCCGTTTTAATACTCTGGCGGATTTGCCTTAATGTATCGAGTCCTTTGTTAAGTTCTGCTGCCGAATTTGCTAATAACAGGCGAAATGTAAACACCCTAGCGCGCATCACATTGAGGTTGATGCTCGACAGACTGACCAGCGTAGGTAGGGTATTATCTTCAATTTCTTCTGCAGTGGATCGCATGGATGACATCGTCTGTAATGACATGATTCCTTGAAGTAGCAACACAAGAGCAAGTAATCCAAACGCAGCAATTAATCGTGAGCCAATCTTAAATTGTCGTAACCACATAAGTTAATCGTCCCTGTATTTAAAAGAGTTCCGTTTAAGGCTGTTCTTAATATTTTCTAGCGAATATTTCGAACTAAGTTAAGTGTCATGGCGCTTAGTCAGAATCATGAGTCTTTAGTTGATTGCATAAACTATAGATTATATTTTTGAGCTTTTATGTTGCAGGTTGTAAATTTGATCGATTTAAACCTATAGGCTGTAAATTAGAACAATTGAAACTAAGTTACACCGTACCTTAAAACTCAAGGTTAGCAACAGCTAGAAGCAAATTGAACGTAATGAGTCATTTAGTTGTGTGGATTGAATCGATTATGGCAGATGGATTTTCTACTTTATGTATTTGATTTTTAATTATTATAATGTTTTTTCTGTACTAGTTTGTCTATGATTGCAGATTTTCAATTTAGGTACTTATTCATCTTTCTAGGCTTGTATCTGCAAATAGCGTATTTGACTTGTTATATTCTGAATGCATGAATTATCTTGTCACTAATTGTTCCTCGAATTTTTATCGTGATGGCTAACTTCTTGCTTATCAATATTAGGGTTTTGGTCTAACTCAACAGAGCGATAAATCGCTAATGTTTTACGGCCATTCACTTCGACTCATTTCTATTAATCGACTGTAGGTGCGGCGGAATTCAAAACTGAGTGCGCCACCTTGATAGAGTTCATTCAGTGGCACGTCGCAGCTGAGATATAAGCTGACATTTTGATCGTATAACTCATCAATCAAGCTAATAAAGCGCCGTGCTGGGTCGTCGTTGGCCGCATAGGAGAGTTTGCGCTCGCCCGTGGCTGCGGCTTGGTTATCACCTGTACCGTCTTCTGTGCCGCGGGCACGGATCCAGCTTTTCACTTCGCCACCTAATTTGGGAACGCCGCTTACCATTAAGATCTTAAATCGACTGGCGATTTCGATGTAATCGAGTTGGGATCTCGGGCCGTCACATAGGGCATAAAAATCGAACCAAGCGACTGAGTTGCCTGTTGGTGCTATAGCGGCGCGGATCACTGGAATTTCACGGTTGCAGATGGTGAGGCTAGTATTACTCATTCTGCTATCACTAATGCCAATAGCGCTCATATTGGGTGTATTTGGCGTTAACCTATTCACTAGCTTGTCAAAAATCTGCTCAAAATCGAGTGTTCCGGTAATGCCGATATTGCGGGAAATCGAGGCGTTAACTTCAGCGCTATCAATGTCAATCTCGTTGTTTAATGAAGCATTGATGGCGTGCATCCTATGGTCTTGGTTGCCATTGAGATGCAGCATTTGAGTGTGTGTTTGCAGCAGTTGGATGCAAGGTAAAAATCTGTGCCTAGCTAGGCCGTTCTCATATAAGCGCTCAATAGGAATATTTGAGGTGGCGACCAGCACCACACCTTGTTTGAATAGGCATTCAAAGAGCCCTGCGAGTATCATGGCATCGCCAATATCCGAGACAAAAAACTCATCGAAACACAGCACCTTGCACTCTTTTGCGAGATTTTTAGCTATGAGAGTTAACGGATCTCGTTTACCCGAATGCTCGCGTAATGCTTGGTGAATCCGCGCCATAAATCGGTGAAAATGCAGTCTTAACTTACCTTCACTCGGCAAACAATCGAAAAACAAATCCATCAGAAACGTTTTGCCCCTCCCCACATCGCCCCACAGATACAGACCTTTGATTGCTTGTTTGTTGATAAGGGGAAAGTGTGCTGAATGTGGCTGTAGCATCAACTGCTTAAATAGTACATCGAGCGCCAACACCGCCTGTTGCTGCGCGGGATCGTCAATGAGATCTATGCACACCTTGGCGCGATACGCTTCAAGTGGTGTCACGATTGGGGTTATCGATTGCGAGCTAGCGGAGTTTGAATGTGCCATGTCGGGGTCTCGTTGGCGGTTTGTTTTCGGTGTTTGCTGCTAGTGTGTTCTTTAGCTTTGTTTTAGTGCGATATCAACACTCACCTTTTTGAGGCATCCTGTTACTCATATTCAGGTACTCGGGAGCCATATGGCAAGATGCGCAGGGTAACATAGTCGCTGGCGTGACTTAAGTCCCGCTCTGGAGCTTAGGTCAAATACTAAGCGAAACCAGTGCTTTATTCTCGAGGACTTTTACCATAACATCTTTGTCACAAAAATAATGATATGGAATGAATCCTATGGCGAGTAAGGGCAATGGCATTACGGTTATCAGTGCACAAACCTTGATTGAGGGCGACATTCAGTTAGAGAGCGCGGCATTCATTGCGGGTAAATTGCAGGGCAAGGTTAGATCAGCAGGACAAATTAAGATCGAACTTGGCGGCGAAATCTCTGGTGAAGTCAGTTGTAATGAGCTACGTGTTTGTGGCGTATTTCGCGGAAGAGTCTGTTGTAATAAGTTGATTATTAACAGTTCTGGTGTGGTTGACGGTGAAGTCGCCAGTCATCAGATGGAGATTTACGAAGGTGGGCAGTTTATTGGTCAGCGCATTAAAGGTCCTGAACTCGATGCCTTGCCGGACATGCTACAAGCACTCGCGCCAATAGCTCAACGCTCGGATGCGCATTTATATGCCAGTGAAAGCACTTTGCTAAGAGGTGATCATCTGGCGATTCGCCCTTGGCTGTATGTTGCAGTGGCAACTGTCGTCATAGCGTTAGGTTTTAGTTTTGGGCCCGAGCAATTGCGTGAGTGGTTACCGAATCTTAGTAACAGCCCGCTGAAAACTGAGGCGTCTCCGGCAATCGAGGGGCTTAAGGCAGTAAATGGTATGGCTCCTGATCAACCTGCTACGCTAAATAGCGCGAATGCTGACAATATGGCGGTATTACCGGCAGATGATCCTGATCCGCAGATCATGCAGCAGGATTCGGCGATGGAAGATTTACAACAAATGGAACAAGGCCATGAACAGATGACGCTGGGTGATAATGGCGCACCGCCAGCCAGCGACAGTGCGACCAATAAGCTCTAATCTGTCGATCGCGCATTTGAATCTTTTAGAAGGATTATTTGGCTTTAGTTGTCAGTTAGGCCAACCTTGACCCTTTCAAACTGCCACTCTGGTAGCTTGGTTTTTAAGTCAGGAAGAATTCGATCAACATCGCCCCGCAAAATAATCAATGGATTACCACTAAAAGCCGCGTTTGCTAACTGTTGTAGCCTTTCGGGTGTTAGAGCCTGTAATCCTGCATTTAGCTGCTGAACTTCAATTTGAGTTAATCCTGTCGCAACTTGGTGGATATATTGGTTTTCACGTTGAATGCTGTTGTCTTGGCTGAGCAAATCTTCACCGATCAAATAGGTTTTAAGTGCATCGATTTCACCTTGGCTAGCACCTTGCGTCTTAACGAGTGTTAGGTGATCGAGTATGCCCACCACAAACGCGCCCGTATTTTCTATGGCTGTACTGCCATAAAACTTGATACTGCTGGACAGCGGTGCATTGGCGCACTGGCCATAAATGCCATAGGTGAGGCCGCGTTTTTCCCGTAAATCATAGTAGAGTCTGCCCGAAAAACTGCGGCCCATGAGTGCGGATAAACTGCGACAGCTTAAGGCGACTTCCTGTGGGTTCAGTTGCTGCTGAGTTGATGCATCACTTAGGACATGATCTATGGCATAACCTAGGCGGACTTGGGTTTGCACGCTGCCCGGCGCATCAATAAGGTAAATCCGCTTGATTTGCTGAGGCTTTACTGTCTCTGGTTTATCCGCTTTCGGCACTGAATTAGGCAATAATGGCCACAGTTTAAGGCTAGCTTGAAGGTCAAATTTAGCGTTATTTGCCAAAGAGTTGGGTAGAAAAAGATGCCACTGTGCTTGTGTTACCGCCTGCTGTTGGATTTGTTGTAGTTGCCTTAGGCTGAGTGAATCGAACAATGCATTATTATTGATCACTCTATTGTAGGGATGTTCTGGGCCGAGCAGTTTATCGCGCCACACTTTATCTATCTCGGCGCCACTAAAGGCGTTTAAGTGTTTATTGAGCTTGAGTTGACGGCGAATATTGTCGACATCGACGGGGGCGGTTGTCGCATCAACAAAGGCATCTGGCTGCCAAAATTGCAGTAGTAAGCCGTAGATATGGTTAACATCGTCGGGGCAAGTGAGGCTTAAATTAATGCTGTGCAAGCTGACACGCATATTGAAAGTCTCAAGACAGGGATCTGCGCGGCTAATGGCAAGTGCGCGGGCCTTTTCTTGAAAGGTAATCTGTAAAATATCAGGATTATTGAAGGGAACTTGCGGGCTCACTGCCGCTAAACTGACCCTGTTGCTCACACTGCTATTAATTTGAAGTGAGGCAAGGCGATGTAACTGATAGGGTAAATCCAATTCGGTATGGACTTCATCGGTAAAAATTTCATCCGTTACGGGGATAATGACGCTGCTTTTGGGTAAATGATTGTTCAAAGAGCTAGGCAAAGAATGGGCTAAAGAGTTTGGCGTTTCAAAATGGGCCAAACTCGGCGGTTCGCTCGGCGTGAAGACGATTTGCGTCTGCTGGCAGGCGTTTAGTGATAAAGCCACAGCGCAGAACATTAAGCCTTGTAGCTGCTTTGACATTGTCTGAGTCGTCATAATACCGCATCCTCTAAACTGTCACTCATATCGTTAGGCAGCCATTCCAGTAGCGTTTTACCCCAGCGAATATACCAAGGTGGCAGTAGGTCGACTCGGACATAATCTTGGTTGAAATACCGTTTTGCGACGCTTTGGATATCGTCGGCCGTGACTGCGTTGATCCGTTGCCACTGCGCGGTAAAGGGATGGTCTTTATCTTGAGGCGACGTTGCGGAAAGCTTGATGGCTAAGGCCTGTGTGTCATCCAGTTGTTGTAATTGATTGTTTAACCACACTTGTTTAAGTGTGCAAAGACTTGCTTCATCCAGAGCATCTTGCTGCGTTTGTGCCACAAGTCCCAATACTTTTTGCACTAAGGCATCGAGTGAGGTCCGTGCCCGTGGAACCAAGACGATATTCGCTATGCCGTGATTTTCTAACTCAAAGGGCAGGGAGTAGCTGAGCATTTGTTCGGGATTATGCAGACTGAGTTTAGCGAGTGCACTGGCGGTGTTTTGAAATAAATAGCCTTCTAGCAGCCGAATTGCCGCAGCATCGGGGTGATCTTTACCTACGGTATGCCAAGCGAGCAGTAATCCGGGCCAAGGTCCGCGCTCATCAACTAACTCAGCATGTACTTGTTTAGGCTGGATTGTTAACTCAGAAAATTCAGGTTCAGCAATCGTTGGCCTAGACCAAGCCGCAAAATTTTGCTCAATCCATTGTCGGGTTTGTGGGCTTAGTTTGCCGACAAGGGAAAGCTGCATCGCATCGGGACGATAATAAGCACGGTGAAAGGCTGTTAGGTTTTCTGGTGTGGCTTGCAAGATATCTTCGCGACTGCCAATAATACCGTGACCGTAGGGAGTGCCTTTTACTTGCTCGAGTAAAAACGCCATCGCGCTGCGGATATAGGGCTGATTATCTATGGTTTGTGCCATTTCCTGCAGTACGGTTTCCTGCTGATTTTTAACCGTAGTGGCGTTAAGGCTAGGGCGGATAAAGCGATCGGCTTCAAGATATAAGCCCAGTTCTAATGCTTGGTTTGGCAGCGTCACATAGTAGTTGGTGTAGTCAAAATGCGTGCTGGCATTAAAACGTGCACCTAAAGCACTGAACTGCTGAGCATAGGTATCGCCGGGGGCATTTTCACTCCCTTTAAACAACATGTGCTCAAACAGATGGGCATAACCACTCTGACCTTGGGTTTCATTGCGGGCGCCCAAATTAAATTGGCTGGCGACTGTGACTGTTTGTTTATCTGCCATGGGCAGTAATCGCACTGTCAGGCCATTTTGTAGCGTATAGGTCTCTATATTCGCTTCGAGCGCATATAAGGCTTGTGCATCTTGCTCGGCGCGACATTGGGCCTGTAGCGTATGACTGAAAACACTGGCCGAAAGGGCGATAAAAAAGGTGATTTGAGTTTTCATAAGTGCGTCCTGCCGAGCTTATTTTTTAATTTGTCAAATGTCTTACTCAAGCTGGATACCATTAACGACAGGCAATTGATACATTCGCAGGTATCGATACAGATTGCACCACTGTCGACGACTGCTCGGATTTCATCGAAATCAGTTGAATAGCATTCAGTTTTTGAAAAGAACTGCTATGATGGCACAGTTCTTTTTCTGGCATAAGTACAAGATATGGTAAGCAGATCTCCGTTCGAATCCTTTCAGTGGAAAAGCGATATTTTTAACTGTGAAAGCACTGATATTGATAATTTCTATCTGCTGCTTGAGCAGGAAATGACCCGTTTGGGCATGGTTGAGAAAACATTGGGTGAAGTGGGTAAATACGATGTTAGCTTGTATCAGTCACCGGCCGCTAAGTCAGGCTTACCTTCTTTATTGATCAGCACAGGATTTCATGGCGAAGAATCTGCAGGCCCATGGGGTTTGTTGCATTTTTTGAGTGAAGCTTCAGCAGACCTATTTGAACGGGTGAACTTGAGTTTATTGCCTCTCGTCAATCCTACTGGATTCAGTCGTGGTCATAGATTTAATAAATACGGCGAAAACCCAAATCGTGGTTTTGTATTTGAGAACGGTAAACCTAAAGCGAATGAACATACATCGGTTGAAGGTAAGCTATTGTTAGAGCACGCACAGTTACTGCTTGCTGCGAGTCGAGACGGTATTTTAACTTGCCATGAAGATGTCTTGAGTCGTGAAGCCTATGTGTATTCTTTTGAGCCAAGCCAAGTGCCAGGACGTTTTAGTCTCGATCTACGCGATACTTTAGGTGGTTATTTCCCGATTGCGGTAGACGGTGAGATTGATGGGTGTCCTGTTAAGGATGGTTTGATCTTCAATCATTTTGATACGTCTTTTGAAGCTTGTTTAGTACGAAGTGGTGCTCGTGTCGGTGCTTGTACTGAAACGCCTGCGTTGCAAAACTTCGATCAACGCGTATTAGCAAACAGTGCCGCTATGACTCACTTCTTGGCCCTGTGTGCACCTTTATGTGATTGATATTTTAGTCTATTACGTTAGTGAATAGCCTGACATGACAAAAAAATACCCGCAGATTGCGGGTATTTTTTTAGGTGATATTCGCCAGTGAATTATTGATTAATTCGCATTGGCACACCAGTACGTTCATCGAGTAGCTTCTTGATCACAGAAGAATCAGTGTCAGCTTTAGCGATAAACTTAGCGATCTCTTTTGGCAGTGATATCGCAACGGGCTCATTTGATTCAAACTCCGCCACAGTGCGAGACAATGGTTGATGCACGGCTAAGTAGCGTTTACCGTCTGGCTCTTCGGTTGCTTTAATCGGCTGGTTCACAAATTGTACTCGGGTTCCCACTGGTACAGTCTTGAATAGATGCTCGATATCTTCATGGCGTAAACGCACACAACCTTGACTGACACGCAAACCAATACCGAAACTCGCGTTAGTACCGTGAATCGCATACAAGTTGCCGATATACAGCGCATACAGTCCCATAGGGTTATCTGGACCGGCTGGCCATACCGCAGGCAGGATTTCACCTTTAGCAGCATATTCTTTACGAATGCGCGGTGTGGGTGTCCAAGTTGGATTCGCACGCTTGCGTTGTACAGTGGTCACCCAGTTTTCTGGTGTGTCTTTACCAATTTGGCCAATACCAATAGGCAACACTTCAACAGTCTTTTTGCCTTTTGGATAGTAATATAAACGCATTTCAGCCACGTTGATCACTATGCCTTCACGGGGAGCGTTTGGCAGGATCAATTGCAATGGAATGATCAGTTGGCTACCTGGTTTTGGCAGAAATGGATCCACACCTGGGTTAGCTTCGAGTAGGTTACTGAGACCAAGCTGGTATTTGGCTGCGATATCTTCGAGAGTGTGTTTACCCTCTGGAACCGTATAATACTGGTTCTCGCCAATTAGCCTGCTTTGGGCGGCTGGTAAAGGATATTCCGTTGCTAAAGCGGACAGACTAGGGAAAACCAAAGTCAATAATAAAGCTGTGGTGCGAAGCATACTCATAAGCGGATACTACGATTCCTGTTAATAAAAAAGCGTGTTTAACGCAGCTTTCTCTCTTAAAACGAGAGCGGCAATTTGACGAGCAAAATGCACTGGCGCGCGAAGCTCGCATCCTTCCTTATTTTGGACATTATTTCAACTGAAATATGATCAGTACGGCGTATTTATCGCTTAATTTTTTGTTTTAACGGTTTTCCTTGGCGGCGTCAATTGTCAGTATTTAGTCTTGTCGTTAAAACCTGCTGTACTCAATTGTCTTGTGTATGTCTTCCTGCTTGATGAAAAATATTTGCAGTGTTAACCAATCTAAAACGTGTCTGTTTGAATGGCGAGCATGTATGGCGTTACTGGAACTGAATTGATTTGTTTTGGAAAACAGTGTGTGGTCCTTTTCTCACAAGGCTATTGCTCATCGGATAAAGTGAGTTTAAATCATCTCATTGGCAAATAAATGGAGTTAAAACAATTAGCTTAAGGATAATGTTCAAATATTCACCCTTTACACGACATTATTTTATCTGACACTAAATTGGTCATGATACCGTTAGTTTATACAGGTTTGTGAGCTGAGTTTTGCTTGAATGATTTGAGTTTACGTTCAGTTTGTTATTTTTAACTATTTGATATTTATTTCTTTTAATTCTTATTAAGTCGTGTGGAGATGTTCTGCTATCCTTTAGGTTTTACGTTAGCCTTTATCTAAAGGTTAATAGAAAGTTGTTTTTATGACATTTTTTATGTAGATGATTGAAATTTAATATTTAACGCTCCAATAATTCGATATTTTTGTGCTAATATAAAATCATAAAATTGTGAGTTGAGTCATTTTTAACCTCGGTGATTTGTCTATCGTTTAACTAAACAACCTGTATTAAGGAGGCGTTTGTGGATGCAGATTCCATCAATAGTTTTTTTCTGATTGGCGCCTTGCTTACAGCAGTGAGTGTTTTACTGAGTCCTATGTCTTCCCGTTTGGGCATCCCTATTTTATTGATTTTCCTCGCTGTGGGTATTTTGGCTGGCGAAGATGGACTTGGTGGAATCCAGTTTGATGATTATTCAACTTCCTATTTAGTCAGTAACTTAGCCTTAGCGATTATTTTACTCGATGGCGGTATGCGCACCCGCGTTGCTAGTTTTAGGGTGGCGCTATGGCCTGCATTATCGTTGGCGACCTTTGGCGTTGCCATTACGACCAGTATCACCGGCATGATGGCCGCATGGTTGTTCGACTTGCATTGGTTGCAAGGTTTGCTGGTGGGCGCGATTGTGGGCTCGACCGATGCCGCTGCGGTATTTTCCCTGCTTAAAGGGCGTAGCCTTAACGAGCGGGTTGGTGCGACCTTAGAAATTGAGTCCGGCAGTAACGATCCCATGGCGGTATTCTTAACCGTAACCTTGATTGCCATTCTTGCCAATGTCGACAGTGAGTTGTCCTTCAGCTTTATGCTTATTAGCTTTATTAAGCAATTTGGTCTGGGGATCTGTTTAGGTTTAGGCGGCGGCTGGATGCTGTGGAAGCTCGTCAATTTAAGCAAGTTAGCTGATGGTCTGTACTCTATTTTAGTTTTAAGCGGTGGTCTGATTATTTATGCTGCGTCCAACAAACTGGGTGGTAGTGGTATTCTGTCGATTTACTTAGTGGGTCTGTTCCTCGGCAATAAGCCAACCCGTGGCCGTCATGCGATTTTGAACGTACTGGATGGTATGACTTGGGTCAGTCAAATCGGCATGTTCCTCGTATTAGGGTTATTGCTTACCCCTTCAGATTTAGTCGATATCATGATCCCAGGTTTTGCTCTGGCATTCGGAATGATTTTATTTGCTCGCCCTGTCGCCGTATGGATCAGTCTATTGCCATTTAAGAGCTTTAGCAGTCGCGACCGCTGGTTTATTTCTTGGGTGGGGTTACGCGGCGCTGTGCCTATCATCTTAGCAGTATTCCCTATGATGGCGGGCTTACCGGGTGCTCAGTTGTACTTCAACTTAGCCTTCTTCGTTGTATTAGTGTCGTTGCTGGTTCAAGGTGCATCTTTGACCACAGCAGCGCGTTTAGCTAAGGTGGAACTGCCCCCAAAGCCGTTACCCGTTTCGCGCTCGGGAGTTGAAATTTACCCGAGCAGCGAATGGGAAGTGTTTGTCTATCGTTTGAGTGAAAGTAAGTGGTGTATTGGTGAGCCGCTAAAGCGCTTAGCTATGCCAGATGGGACACGGATTGCGGCGGTATTTAGGGATGACACTTTACTGCATCCATCGGGTAGCACTCGCCTCGAAGCGGGCGATATACTCTGTGTGCTGGGTCAGGAGAAAAGTTTAGAAGCCTTGAGTAACCTCTTTAGCCAAGCGCCAGAAAATAAAGAAGTACAACGATTCTTCGGTGATTTCTTTATTGAAACAGACGTTAAGCTTGCGGATCTCGCGCCTATTTATGGTTTGAGTTTAGATAATCTCGCTGATGATATGACAGTCGCAGACCTTGTGGTATCTCAGCTTGGCGCCAATCCTGTACTTGGGGATCAATTCCACTGGCAGTCTTTGCATTGGGTGGTGGCGGGGTTATATGAAGGCAAAGTCACTAACGTAGGTATTCGTTTACCGACTGAGAATGCGCTCTAATCTTATGTGCTAGATGGCCCTTACTATCGAAAGTTACTATAAAAATGCCAGCTTATTTGCTGGCATTTTTGTATTCAAAAACTGGATGAGTTACTGATATAAAGATTTGTCTGTTGGGTCGGGACGGGTTTTAAAGCGGCGATGCAACCACATATATTGGGCGCGGTTTTTATCTATGATGGATTCGATAATCTTGTTACCGCGAATGGCATCGGCTAATTCATCTTCGCCGGGGAAATTATCCAGCGGTGGCATCACTTCAATTCGATAGCCTTTATCATCTGTAGTACGTTCCACAAAAAAAGGTAGGACTTTGGCTTTGCCGAGTTTAGCTAACGTGGTGGCACCGGTAATCGTTGCCGCATCTGGCATGGCATAAAATGGGATAAATACCGCACTGGAACGGCCAAAGTCTTGATCGGCCGTGTACCAAATCACATCGGGATTGCGTAGGCAGCGTATCATTTGGCGCAAGTCGCGTTTAGAAACAAGACCTTTATTCGAGCGTAAACGGCCTTTGACCTGCAGGTATTCCATCACAGGATTATTGTGTGGGCGATAAACCCCCACGCCGGGTTGGAATTGGCCGAAGATACGTGCGCCCATTTCCAGCGGTAAACAATGCACGGCAAAGAGGATAACTCCGTGGCCAGCATTTAACGTGTCTTGTACGTGTTCTTCGCCTTTGATACTCATGTGCTGCTGCACTTTTTCATCGGGCCACCACCATGCATTGATGGTATCGAAAATGGCTTTGCCCGTTTCTTCAAAGTTACGCGTGAGTAAATCTTCTCGCTGTGCTTCCGTCATTTCAGGGAAACAGAGGGTCAAGTTACGGCGCGCTGTGTGGGTGCGGCCAGCTGCGAATTTCATCACTAAGCGACCCAATCCCTTACCCAGCGTCATCTGCCAAGGAAGCGGTAGAAGTTGAGTTAAACGCATCAAAAATACGCCAAACCACATGGGCCAATGCTTAGGATGATATAAAGAAGATGAAAACTCGGCTTTCTCGACCACAAAAATACTCACTACTTTTGAAAATTACTGCTCATTCTAACTCAATTTTTGCTGAAAATTAGGTACAATCACGGTTTAATTTCTGCATAAAGATAAGAGCACTATGAAGGTTTCTCTGCCAGCATTTGAAAAAGCCAGAGTGTTAGTCGTCGGCGATGTGATGTTAGACCGCTATTGGGTTGGCCCTACGGGACGTATCTCCCCTGAAGCCCCCGTACCTGTGGTGAAGATTAATCAAGTCGAAGACAGACCCGGCGGCGCGGCCAACGTGGCGCTCAATATCGCGACCTTAGGAGGGCAAGTCCAACTTGCCGGGCTCGTCGGCCAAGATGATACTGCCCATGCCCTAACGCTCGGTGTGCAAACTTTAGGGGTTGAACCCCAATGGTTAAGTATTGCTGATAAACCAACCATCACTAAGTTGCGGGTGTTATCACGAAATCAGCAGCTTATCCGCCTCGATTTCGAAGAAGCCTTCGACAAGGCCGATAGCGTGCGTTTATTGAAACAATCCGAGGCCTTACTCGATTCTGTCGATGTTGTGGTGTTGTCCGACTATGCAAAGGGCGCTATCGATCAGCCGCGAGATTTTATTGCATTAGCGCGTTCGAAAGGTGTGATGGTATTAGTCGATCCTAAGGGCAGTGACTTTGGTCGTTATCATGGCGCGTCGCTAATTACCCCAAATATGAGCGAGTTTGAAGCAGTTGTTGGCACTGTGACCTCTGAAGCCGACCTGCTGGAAAAAGCCCGTGGCTTACTCAAGCAACATCATTTTGATGCCATTTTAGTCACCCGCTCTGAAAAGGGCATGACCTTAGTGACCGCTAATGCGCCTGAGTTGCACATTCCTACCGTTGCCCGTGAAGTCTATGATGTGACGGGTGCTGGCGATACTGTGATTTCAGCCTTAGCAACCTCATTAGCCGCGGGCGCCGATTTACCGCAGGCTTGCGCAATTGCGAACACCGCCGCTGGCGTTGTGGTAGGTAAACTTGGCACTTCTACCGTGAGCCGCATTGAGCTTATTGAAGCCCTAGCTTTGCACCATGGAGAATCGGGTTTTGGGGTGGTGAGTGAAGATCAACTGGCCTACGCCTTAGAGCAAGCCAAACTACGCGGTGAACGTGTGGTGATGACTAATGGTTGCTTTGATATTTTACATGCGGGCCACGTGAGCTATCTTAAACAGGCGAAAGCTTTGGGCGATCGTTTGATCGTCGCGGTAAATGATGATGCCTCGGTTAAACGCCTCAAGGGTGAAGGCCGTCCAGTTAATCAGGTTGATCGTCGTATGGCTGTGCTCGCTGGCTTAGCTTCTGTCGATTGGGTTGTGCCTTTTAGTGAAGATACGCCGCAGCGCATCATTACTCGATTGCTGCCAAATCTACTGGTTAAAGGCGGCGACTATAAGCTTGAAGATATCGCGGGTGGCGCTGAAGTGATTGCCGCAGGTGGCCAAGTGCAAGTGCTGGGCTTTGAGGATGGCATATCAACGACAGCGATTATACAAAATATCATGGCGAATCAGTGAGCTTAGTCGCTCTGGCATTCGCATCTAGCCTGACTTGGACGCCCATTGCCGATAAGCAGGCTTTGATTTGCCCTTTACCAGAGCTTGGCACTTGCTTGGCATTATTGCCAGAGCAAGTGTTGGCGCAGCTTCCTGCAACACTCGAACAATTTAGGCTTGATTTAGGCCGCAGAAGTGCCATGGTCATACCCGTCGATGACAATAAGATTGCGGGCCTAGTCTTAGTGAATGAGCAGCGGACACCGCAAGTACAGTTAGCCAGTGTCGATATGGTGACCTACCAATTACCTTTGCTTGAACAGCCGCAATTAACCCTATGGCATGAGCTCGGTCATTTGGAGAACCTTGCTCTGCAAGGCTCTGTGTTACCGACTCACTTGAGTGCATATCAACATGAATGGCTAGCTGACATTTATTTGGTTTGGCGTATCGCACGGGAGAAAAATGATTTTGCCTTGGCGTGGCAGCAATACCACAGACGCAATCTTGATGCATTAACAAGCCCGCAATACTTGTCGCATTGGAGTTCGCCAATGTTGATACAAGTGTTGCATCGATACGATGTTGCTCAAGTGGCTAAATTTGCCGAATATCGGGACTTTTTAACGAATTTTTACCCTAAAGCCGAGCAATTAGAGCCGAGATTATTAGGTGAGTATTCGAGCTTAATGCAACGCACTTTTGGCGCGAGTGTATTGCAACCCCTTCCTGAATATCTATTTTGGCGAAAAGCTGATCTTGGACACTATCTCCAACCGACGTTCGTTTTACTCATGGGCGAAGAAAAAGCACATAACTGGTTGGTACAAAATTCAATGTTATGAATGTGTTAATTAAATCGGTGGTGAAGCCTGTTTTAAACTGAACCCTAGCTGAACAAAAGTGAAATACGCTGGTTACGGCCCAGTGAACAGCAGTAATCCCTGAGCGGCTTTGGTAAGCTTTCCCCCTAAAAATAAGAGGGGAGACATTACTATGGCTAAGCGCTCGCGAGTACAAACTGAGCAAACCATAAATCAAATTATGGATGAAGCGTTAAGACAAATTTTGACTATCGGCTTTGAGACTATGTCTTATACTACGTTATCTGAAGCAACGGGTATTAGTCGCACAGGTATTAGTCACCATTTTCCACGCAAAAGCGATTTTCTTGTTCGTTTAGATAGTCGTATCGGCAATCTATTTGTTGCTGCGCTGGATTTTTCTAGCCAAGAGGCATTGGAAACATCCTGGATGCAGGCAATGCAGGAAGAGCATTACCGCGCAGTATTAAGACTGTTCTTTAGTCTTTGTGGTGGTGCGAATAATGAAATTACCCTCTTTAGAGCGGTGAGTACAGCGCGTCAGCAAGCGATTGCTGAGTTAGGCTTAGCGGGCGATCGCACGATCAACCACCTATTAGGCCGTACAGCTGTGATGTTGCTATCCAATTTTGATTTGGCAAAAGCAGCATAATAGACTGACCAATGAATATAAAAATGGAGCCAGATGGCTCCTTTTTTGTGGGTAAAAATCGTGATTTGTACTGAGGTAAGTCATACCCCAATAGTGTAGGATGACCACTCAATAATGATTTAAGTTAGTGATATTGCCTTGTACTCTTGATTTGACAGGATAAAACATATGGATATGACCCCCATCTCTAATGAGGCAGATATGCCTAAACGCACCATTAAGCTTGATAACACTGAGCTTATCAAAACCAGTTTTTGGGTGAGTCAGATTTTTATAATCATTGCGACTGTTGTTGGCGTGTATTTAGCCGCGCAAGAAGGGTTGTCACAGGCAATTAAATTTGATGCCCTGAGCAATATGCAGAATAACTATCATCTGCGTCATGCCCTATATGACGAAGTGAGTGACAATGTTGAAATCTTGAGTCATTACGCTGACACAGTTGAGACTGTGAGTAGTAATAGTTTAGTGAAAATGCATCCGCAGATGGGATTATTTGTCTGGGATAACATGCGCTATTCTGCCAATGCGCTAGAAACACCGAGTGATATTTTGTCTGATATTCGTCGTTTGTATTTAGAGTCTGAGAAGATCATTAGTAATATTGAAACCCGTCACTATAGCGTTTCTTACGGTAAGGATCAGTTGCAAAATGTATTGAGTAAAATCAAAGAAGATACTTTGCCAAAACTCAAAACGAATTATGAAACCCTGTCAAAAGAGCTTAAAGATAACGATATTGCCGTCGACTAACGTATCTTGGCTTAGCTCCCCCCAAACATCAGGGGTCATTCTTATCCCTGATGTTTGAATCCATTGATGAATTCAGTGTTGCTGACAACACTTCTGCATGATCTGCTTTAGTCCCCATTATTTTATGGCACTTAAGCTAATGATGAATCTAGTCAGATTTTCTCCGTCGGTATTTATCATCAAAACCTTGTTGAGTTAGCTTAATTCCTGTCGATAGGCTTGAGTTAATTTTTGCTGTTGTAGATAGATGCGAATCGCCAAGAAGGTTAATGCGGCAGCAATCACGGCGCTGATTGCGTGGTGGAAGACTAAGTGACTTATCAGGAATGTGGGCAAGTCTTCAAAGCTGTCGATAAGGAAAAGCTTAGTGATTAAGCCGATATAGACGAGAAGATGCAGAGCCGCGCCAGTGATAAAGAGTCGTTTAAATTTATCAATCAGTTTGATATCTAACTTGATATTAAACCATCGACAAAATAGGTACCCACTCAGGCCGATGATAATCGATATCCAGCCAAGCCCGAGTAATGAGGTTTTGATTAATACGGCAGATAGGATAAACAGCCCAAGCAACATTTCTTATTTCCTTAAACCAGCTTTAGATTTAACTTACTGTTTTAGCTTACATTAAACGTATCAGCATTTGGGGCAGATAAGCCTCGCATCATATTGGCGCAGAGACTAGCTTAATAGGCTTAAAAAAATGTGAAAAGAAAGGGAGCCATTGGCTCCCTTCATTTCTTTAGAATAGTGTTTATCGCCTAAACGATTTTTACTCTGTTGATATTAAATCAAGCTCAAAGTGCCTTTAAAATGGCTTCAACACTGGCCTTAGCATCCCCAAACAACATTTGGGTATTTTCTTTGAAGAACAGTGGGTTTTGCACGCCGGCATAACCTGTGTTCATCGAACGTTTAAAGCCGATCACGTTTTGCGCTTTCCATACTTCCAGCACTGGCATACCTGCGATTGGACTGCCTGGATCTTCCATTGCCGCGGGGTTAACCGTGTCGTTGGCGCCGATAACGAGCACAACATCTGTGTCTTTAAAGTCTTCGTTGATTTCGTCCATTTCGAGCACGATATCGTAGGGGACTTTCGCTTCAGCGAGCAGTACGTTCATATGGCCTGGTAATCGACCTGCAACTGGATGGATACCAAAACGCACTTTCACGCCGCGATCACGTAGTTTTTGAGTGATTTCCGCAACAGGATATTGCGCCTGCGCCACTGCCATACCGTAACCCGGAGTGATGATGACTGAAGTGGCATTTTTCAGCATATCCGCCACATCTTCGGCGTTGGTTTCACGGTATTCACCCATTTCTTCATCGGCAGTCGAGGCCACACCATCTGTACCAAAACCACCTGCGATAACTGAAATAAACGAGCGATTCATGGCCTTACACATGATGTAAGACAGAATAGCACCCGATGAACCCACTAACGCGCCGACCACAATCAAGAGGTCGTTCGACAACATAAAGCCTGCCGCTGCCGCTGCCCAACCTGAGTAGGAGTTCAGCATAGACACAACCACTGGCATATCCGCGCCGCCAATGGATGCCACTAAATGCCAGCCAAAGGCGAAGGCAATCAAGGTCATCAACAGCAGTGCTGGCATAGTGCCGCCTGTCTGTACGAAGTATACCAACAGGGCGAAAGACACTAGCACTGCGACTAGGTTCAGCTTGTGGCGATGTGGCAGCATCAGAGGTTTAGATGAAATCAGTCCGCGTAACTTACAAAAGGCAACGATAGAACCCGTAAAGGTCACCGCACCAATGAAGATCCCGAGGAAGACTTCGACCAAGTGAATGTTAAGCATAGCGCCAGTGAGGTGCTCTTTGCTGGCGGTCTTCACCGCTTCACTTAGCGCATCTTGTACTGCGGCGAGGGTCGTATTGATATCACCACCGACAGCCACCACGACTTGTGAGACTTCCTGTGGGTGTAAGTCGATAAAACTGTTGAAACCCACTAATACCGCGGCCATACCCACAAAGCTGTGCAATATAGCAACCAGTTCAGGCATTTCAGTCATTTCGACTTTTAGTGCTAAACGGATACCAATCGCGCCGCCAATCACCATAGCGATTAAGATCCACGCAATTCCGTTAGTATCGGGGTTGAAAATGGTAGCCAGTAGGGCGATTGCCATACCTAAGATACCGAATAAATTGCCGTGTTTTGCCGTCTCTTGCTTCGACAGTCCCGCGAGACTGAAGATGAAGAGAATGGCGGCAATAATGTAAGCTGCTGTTACCAGTCCTTGAGACACGTTAAACCCCCTTAATCCTTACGGAACATCTTCAGCATGCGCTGAGTGACGGTAAAGCCACCGAAGATGTTAATACTGGCGATCAGCACGGCGATAAACGCCAGTACAGTGACCAAAGTTGAACCCTGACCGATTTGCAGTAGGGCGCCGACCACGATAATGCCCGAAATCGCGTTAGTGACTGACATTAAAGGCGTATGCAGTGAGTGGGATACGTTCCATACCACGTAATAGCCAACAACGCAGGACAGCAAGAATACTGTGAAATGCGACAGGAACTCTGGTGGTGCTACCGATGCCACGGCAGCAAACCCTGCAACGCCTAAGGCGGCGAGCACGTATTTGAGCTTAGATGGCGCCTTTGGGGTGGTATTTTTAGGCTCGATTTTCGCCGCTGGTTTTGCTGGCGCCGCAGAAACAGAAATCGGTGGTGGCGGGAAGGTCACTTCACCTTCTTTAATCACTGTCATATTGCGCATGACTACATCATCAAAGTTGATGCTGGCTGTGCCGTCCTTTTCTTTACACATTAACTTCATCAGGTTGACTAAGTTAGTGCCGTAAAGCTGTGAGGATTGCGCCGGTAGACGACCGGGAAGGTCGGTATAACCAATCACTTTTACGCCGTTAGGAGTAACAAACAGCTCACCCGATTGCGTGTATTCGCAGTTACCACCCGTCGCAGCGGCTAAATCGACGATCACTGAGCCGCTCTTCATGCTATCGACCATGGCTTTGGTGATGAGCTTAGGCGCTGGACGACCAGGAATTAGCGCTGTGGTGATGATGATATCGACTTCTTTGGCTTGCTCGGCAAACAGTGCCATTTCGGCGGCAATAAATTCATCCGACATGGTTTTAGCATAACCGTCCGATGAACCACCTTCCTCGTTACCAAAATCCAGTTTAAGGAATTGGCCGCCCATAGATTCGATTTGCTCGGCCACTTCTAAGCGGGTATCGAAGGCGCGCACTATGGCGCCAAGCGATCCACCTGTACCAATGGCGGCAAGGCCAGCTACACCAGCACCAATGACTAACACTTTGGCGGGCGGTACTTTACCAGCAGCGGTAATTTGGCCAGTAAAGAAACGGCCAAATTGATGTGCGGCTTCAACAACGGCACGATATCCACCAATGTTTGCCATAGAGGAGAGGGCATCAAGTGACTGGGCACGGGAGATGCGTGGCACCATGTCCATTGCCATCACGTTGATCTTACGTTTAGATAACTTCGCAACCAGCTCAGGGTTTTGTGCGGGCCAAATAAAGCTGACGATAGTCGCCCCGTCTTTGATTTGTTCAATTTCGGCGTCGCTTGGCGCATTGACCTTAAAGATCAGATCGGCTTGCCAAACGTTTGTTGTCACCTTCGCGCCCGCAGCTTCAAAAGCTGCATCATCGAAACTTGACAGTTGACCCGCATTGGCCTCAATAACAACTTCAAAGCCGAGTTTTTTAAGCTGCTCAACGGTGGCTGGGGTCGCGGCGACCCTAGTTTCACCGGCGAGACTTTCTCTCGGTATTCCAATCTGCATGACTACTCCCTGATGGTTTATATAATCGTTCCGCCTGCTGTTCTTCCTTCATCGTACTCAACTGCAAAATCCGTCGTCACCAGCGTTTATTCGGCGGGTGATTCGAGTCAGTTAGGGCATTCAATCTAGGATGGACACTTTTTGTTTTTAAAACAAACTATTCTGTGGGCAACAGAAATTATTGTTCGACAGGCTCATGACCATTGTGGCAATACTTTAGCTTGGCACAAGTGCATATTTCTCAAGCAGGCCGTTTCTGCACTGGTCGGATCAAAAACTTTTAACCAGTGCACACTTTTGTAGCTTAAATTTTGCACTTTGTATATTCCAAAATGGAATTAAAAATCCTATTTTATTCTTTTTTGCTTTTCTTAAACCGCGATAAGCTTGTGGACATTACACTGTCATAGGGCCGTCTCATGTTGTTAAAAGAACTTTCATCGCTGGCTTCGCCATTGTCTCAAGGACAAGTCGAGAAGCTAAAACAACTCACTTCTGAGTTAAGTGCTGTGCAATTGGCCTGGGTGAGTGGCTATCTTGCTGCTACAGCTAATGCGGGCCAATTAGCGCCCGTCGCGCAGGCGCAAACGGCTCAAACTGTGACTATCCTCTATGGCAGCCAAACTGGTAATGGCCGTGGTGTCGCCAAAGCGCTCGCCGATAAGGCGCAAGCGCAAGGTTATGCGGTCAATCTGGCTTCAATGGGCGAATACAATGTTCGCCAATTAAAGCAAGAAGCTGTGTTTTTATTGGTGGTCAGCACCCATGGTGAAGGTGAAGCGCCGGATGATGCGATTGAATTACACAAGTTTTTAGCATCGAAACGTGCCCCTAAGTTAGACAATCTACATTACTCTGTGCTTGCGCTGGGGGATTCTAGTTATGAATTTTTCTGCCAAACTGGTAAAGACTTCGATGCCCGCCTAGCAGCACTCGGTGCTAAATCACTGTTACCTTTGATTGAATGTGATGTGGATTATGAAGCTGCCGCGGGCCAGTGGCACGCCGATGTATTAGAGGCCGTTAAGCCGCTAATCGAAACTTCGTCCGCCAGTGTGGTATCTATCGGCACCGCTAAAGCGATTGGCGAAAGTGAATTTACTAAGCAAAACCCCTATAGCGCCGAAGTGCTTGTGAGCCAGAAAATTACCGGCCGTGGATCAGACCGAGACGTGCGCCATGTTGAAATCGACCTTGGCGACTCAGGCTTAACCTATCAAGCGGGCGATGCCCTTGGTGTGTGGTTTAGTAATAACGAAGTCTTAGTCGATGAAGTCTTAGCGGGTCTGTCATTGGCCGCCGATGAGTTAGTGACGGTTGGTACTGAATCCTTGTCTCTTAAGCAGGCTTTGGTTGATAAGAAAGAACTGACCCAGTTATACCCTGGATTAGTCAAAGCATGGGCCGAATTGAGCGGCAGCGCTGAGCTGCTGGCATTGAGCGAAGATAAAGAACAAGTGCGCCACTTTATCCTTAAGCATCAATTTGCCGATTTAGTCACTCAGTATCCGTTATCAAATAACTCAGTAACCTTAAATGCAGCAAAACTGCTTGAGCTACTGCGTCCATTAACGCCAAGACTTTACTCTATCGCCTCAAGTCAAAGCGAAGTTGAAACAGAAGTCCACTTAACTGTGGCCTTAGTGGAAGATGAGCGCCACGGCTCAGCACGTTTTGGCGGTGCGTCACATTTCTTAGCATCTGCGCAGGAAGGCACGCAAGTTAAGGTTTATGTTGAGTCGAACAAGCATTTCCGTTTACCTGAAAATCCAGAAACACCGGTGATCATGGTGGGTCCTGGTACCGGTGTTGCGCCGTTCCGTGCCTTTATGCAGGAGCGCGTAGCCCAAGGTATTCAAGGCGATAGCTGGTTATTCTTCGGCAATCCACACTTTGAGCAGGATTTCTTGTATCAAACTGAGTGGCAACAGTATTTGAAAAATGGCGATCTCAGCCGTATCGACGTGGCGTTCTCACGCGATCAAGCCCATAAGATTTATGTGCAGCACCGCATTAAAGAGCAAGGCCAAGCCCTGTGGCAATGGTTGCAAAATGGCGCGCATCTTTATATTTGTGGTGATGCTGAACGTATGGCCAAAGATGTTCACCAAGCCTTGATTGAGGTGGCAGTCGAAGTCGGTGGTTTGAATACCGAAGCTGCCGAAGCCTATTTTGAAACCCTGCGCAGCGATAAACGTTACCAAAAAGACGTGTATTAATCTCAACCGTTGCACAGATAAGAAACGCATAAGAATAGCCAAAGCTGCACACGTGATGACCTGTGCAGCCAGCTAACCCAATTTTAAGAGGCAGTTGCCATGAGTGAGCAAAAATTAGCGTTAAACGAATACCTAAAGACCGACAGTGATTACCTGCGAGGGACCATCAAAGAAGGTTTAGATTCTTCTGTGACTGGCAGTTTCAGTGACGGCGATCAGCAGCTGATCAAATTTCATGGCTTCTACCAGCAGGATGACCGCGATTTACGTAACGAACGTAAAGAGCAAAAACTCGAACCTTTATATAGTTTTATGTTGCGCGCCCGTGTACCCGGTGGTATTTGTTCTCCGCAGCAATGGTTAGGCGTAGACAAAATTGCTTCGACGCTCACCAGCTCGAACAGCATTCGTTTGACGACCCGTCAAACCTTCCAATACCACGGTATTCCTAAGCGTAACTTGAAGACCATTATTCAAGACTTAGATCGCGAAGCGCTGGATTCGATTGCTGCCTGTGGTGACGTTAACCGTAACGTGATGTGTAACCCCAATCCGATGGAATCGAAACTGCACGAGCAGGCCTATGCAGTGGCGAAACAACTGTCTGATCATCTATTACCCCACACTCGCGCCTACGCCGAAATTTGGTTAGATGAAGAAAAGTTACTCTCAACCGAAGATGAAACCGTCGAACCTGTGTATGGCAAAACCTATCTGCCACGTAAATTTAAAATGGCGGTAGCGGTTCCTCCCGATAACGATGTTGACGTTTACACTAACGATTTAGGCTTTATTGCTGTTGCCGAAAATGGCGAGTTGGTTGGCTTTAATTTAACGGCTGGCGGCGGCATGGGCTCGACCCATGGCGAAGTGGAAACCTTTCCACGCCTAGCAGACGACTTTGGTTTTATCAAAACTGAAGACGTGATGAAATTTGCCGAAGCTGTCATGACAGTGCAACGTGACTGGGGCAATCGCTCTAATCGTAAGCGCTCGCGCCTTAAATACACAATCGTTGACCACGGCTATGAGAAATTTAAAGCCGAAGTTGAACTGCGTGCTGGGGTGAAGTTTGAACCTAAGCGTGAGGTAGTGATTGGCGATCGCGGCGATCGTTATGGTTGGGTCGAAGGTGTTGATGGTAAGTGGCATTTAACCCTATTTATCGAAAGCGGTCGTATTAAAGATTTACCAGGCCAAACCCTGCAAACGGGGCTGCGTGAAATCGCTAAGATCCACAAGGGCGATTTCCGCATGACCTCGAATCAAAACATGATCATCGCAGGCGTCGCAGCGGAAGATAAAGCCACGATTGAAGGTTTAGCCCGTAAACATGGTCTGCTGGGCCAAGTGTTGACGCAAACTCGCGGTCACTCGATTGCCTGTGTGGCGTTGCCGACGTGTCCATTAGCGATGGCGGAAGCCGAGCGTTATTTCCCTGAGTTTATCGATCATATCGATGCGCTACAGGCAAAACACGGCATCAGCGAGCAAGCGATTGTGGTGCGTATGACGGGTTGTCCAAACGGTTGTGCCCGCCCATTTGCCGCTGAAATTGGTCTTGTGGGTAAGGCGCCGGGTCGTTATAACTTGTACTTAGGTGCAAGCTTTGAAGGGACTCGTCTGAACAAGATGCACAGAGAAAATATCCAAGAGGCGGACATTCTCGCCGAATTGGATGCCCTGTTTGGCCGCTACGCCGTTGAGCGTGATGCTGGCGAAACCTTCGGTAACTTCACCGTCCGCGTGGGCGTAGTGAAGGCGGTGATCGATGCCGCTAAGGATTTTCATGGCTGATATTGAGCAAAAAACCAGTGATAAAGTGCCGACTGTGGTCAGCGCTGCCGAACTCAAGGCATTATTGAGTGCGCCTAAGGCAGAGCAAGCGATAGAGCTTGAACGTATTAATCAGTTCTTAGGTGGATTAAGCGCACAAGAGCGAGTGCTATGGGGCTTAACTTATTTGCCCGGTAATCATGCGCTGTCCTCAAGCTTTGGGATCCAAGCCGCTGTAATGCTACATATGATGAGTCAGGCACAGGCGAATATTCCGGTTATTCTCACGGATACGGGTTATTTATTCCCTGAGACTTATCAGTTTATCGACGAGCTGACAGAGCGTTTATCGCTGAATTTAAAAGTGTACCAAGCAGTGATGACATCGGCATGGCAGGAGGCGCGATTTGGTCAGTTGTGGGAGCAAGGGGTAAACGGACTAGAGCAATACAACCGGTTAAACAAAGTTGAGCCTATGCAACGCGCTTTAGCCGAGCTTGAGGTCGGCACTTGGTTTGCAGGGCTTAGACGCAGCCAAGCCAGTACCCGTGAGGCGTTGCCGATACTGGCGATTCATGGCACGCGCTTTAAGCTACTGCCAATTATCGAGTGGTCGAATAAAGATGTTCACCTCTATCTGACGCAATTTGACTTGCCGTACCATCCACTTTGGGACCAAGGCTATGTTTCTGTGGGGGATACCCATTCGAGTAAACCACTCGAATTAGGCATGACAGAGGAAGAAACTCGCTTTAATGGCCTACAACGTGAGTGTGGTCTGCACTACGAAATCTAGTCATTTTATTGATTTTAAATATTAAACGCCTCAACTTAGTTTGGGGCGTTTTTTTATCATTTTAAGATAAGTGGGATTGAATTTAATACTCTGGACTGTCGAGGAAGCTAAGTGATGTCATTTAAGCGTCATTTAACTAAGATAGATTGATATTCATAGAGTTAGTTTGCATTCATTTTTAAATGCTAAAAATGTTGTACATTTTTACTCACAGAGTTATGCACATTGGTTAAGCCTGCGCTATATTTTGAAGTTCCCGTAGATGGTTTTGAAGCGTTTTACTGCGTTAATTGACATAATTCATGTCTTTTATGAGGTTAAGTTGTTGTATATCGGTATTTATGGGCTGGGTTTGCTGTGTATTGATATGGCTTAATTGGATGCAGTGAAAGCGTTGAAAACCTGACTCGCACCTGCGAGTATCAAGCAGTTTGATTGACTTGCTAGCTCTCGTTAATCAGCCATCATTACCTCGGTCAGCTGTCGTCAAAGCTGCCGAGGTCAAGTTAAGTCGACCCCAGTTAATCTCTAATAGTGATTTGTTCTTGTTATGGTTATTTCTCAACCTATCTTTGATTATCGAGTAAGATATCCTTGGTGTTTCCTTTACTCTCGTAGCATGATCAGCTTGCAACTCGCGTAAAGCTTTAGAATATTTTCTGTAAGCCTAGGTTGCCCCAAAGAATCCTTGCAATGGGATGGCTTGACTGGATAGATGAGAAACAAGAAATGAGAGTGTGTGGATGAGATGGTATAAATGACGGCCCCTTTATATGCGATGCGAGATCATGTCAGGCGTCCAAGTGTTAATAAGTCGAGTGACCCAGCACCTCAGAGACGAAAGCGTGGTTTTCGTCGTTTATTGTCTTGGTTATTTAAGGGATTAGTTTGGGCATTTATTTGCTCAATTTTATTAGTGATCCTACTACGATTTGTCGATCCTCCTATGTGGACTTGGCGTATCGAACGTGCCTTATTTCCACCTGCTCCTATCGGTGAGATCAGGCATCAATGGCGCGATTTAGCGCAAATTTCTCCAGAATTACAATTGGCTGTGATTGCTGCGGAAGATCAACGTTTTGTTGAGCATACTGGATTCGATTTAGCCGCGATAAGTTCGGCACTGAAATACAACCAAAAAGGTACCAAAGTCCGCGGGGCAAGTACCTTAAGTCAGCAGGCGGCGAAAAACCTTTTTATGTGGTCGAGTCGCAGTTTCTTTCGTAAGGGATTGGAAGCTTGGTTTACGTTATTGATGGAGTTGACTTGGGATAAGTCGCGTATTCTTGAAGTGTATTTAAATATTGTAGAATTTGGCCCAGGTATTTACGGCGCCGAAGCGGCATCAAAGCATTATTTTGGAAAGTCAGCGGCAAAACTTACCCAATACGAGGCCTCATTACTCGCAGCCATTTTACCCAATCCTTGGCGCTATAAGGTGTCTCCACCGTCATCCTATGTGCAGCAGCGCTCAGCTTGGATCCGTAAGCAAATGCGCCAGCTAGGTGACGTCACGCTTAAAAAAGTCCACGAAGCACGATGACGCTCTGGTGAGGCAGTTTGAGTGAGATGAGCTTAATTTGTCATTGGGTTCTTTGCTTAATCGTCGATGACTTTGAGATGTTTTATTACCGAATTGAAATAAGATTGGAATCATGTTGAATAAACGTTAGTTCTAATACGTTTTTAATGCTGCGAACTCCTATCCTGTTCGCTTCTGTGTCGGTTTAATGTTAAATTATCGGGAAAATTTTATACCTTAGTTTCGCTTAGCCTAAGCATTTTAAACTGGGTTTGTATTGCGTAGGGCTGAGTCGTTGCGTTTTCTGATTTTGCATTATCTGCGTAAGGGATATGTAAGAGCGGATAAATATTTAAATACCTAAGGTGAGTTCTTTAGGTATTGTTTTCATAAAATTGAATGTCATTAAATGGAGTTTCTTAAATGAAAAAGATTGTGATTGCCGCGGCAATTATTGCAGCAGGTGCTGGTGGTTATTGGTATATGCAGAATGGCGCGGGTTCTAGTGCCTCTGCTAATCCTTTGCTCGACTATGTGCCTGCCGATACGCCGATATTTTCGGGCCAGTTAAAACCCTTCCCGTTAAAAGCGTATTTACAGTCTATTTCTGGAAATTATCAGCAATATCCAAGTAACACGCTTGATGAACTCGGTGTGCAGGATAGCCCTATGGGCAAGTTCTTCGTTAGCATTTATCAGCAGTATATGGATGGGATGAAAGATCCTGCCTTACTGTTAAAAACCTTCGGTTTCCCCGATGAAGTTAAACCTTATATTTATACTTTAGGTGCTTTGCCAGTATTAAAGATTGATGTTAATCAGGCTGAAGCATTTTGGGCTGTATTAGATAAAGCCGAAAAAGACAGTGGTGTAACCCACGAAATGCGTAAAGTGGGCGATGTTGATTATCGCGCTTATGCACTATCGGATGAAAGCTCAGAAGAGAAAGCTGAACTGCTATTTGCCCAGAAAGATGGCATATTAACGATGACTTTCAGTACCTCTATTACCGAGCCTGAGTTATTAGAAATGGCATTTGGTATTAAGAAGGCGCCGCAGTCATTAGCCGCTTCTGGCATATTAGAAGATATTATTAAGACCCATGGTTTTAAAGATGACAGCATTAGCTTTATTAATCATGTGGAAATTGTAAAGGCATTGACCTCTGCAGATAGCAATATGCTAGCTAAGCAACTGACTCAATTTTTTGCTGATGAAAGTGCGGGTGAAGATCCATTAGCTCAAATCAGAACACCAGAATGTCGTACCGAACTGACTGCGATTGCCGCTAACTGGCCGCGTACTGTTGCTGGTTTAACGGCGTTTTCTGTGACGGAAAAAGAAAGCCATATGGCGGCTTCATTTGTTGTCGAAACGAAGAATCAACCTATTCTTGCGGCAATGCAAAAGATGCGTGGTTTTATTCCATCGCATCTGGCGGATATCGACAGCACTATCTTCTCCATGGGAATAGGTCTAGATATCAATGAAATTACCCCTTCATTAACGGCTATTTGGGATGATCTGCAAAAGCCACAACTGACCTGTGCACCATTGGCAGAGTTGCAGGCTGAGTTGAGCCAACAGAGCCCAGCTATGCTAGGCATGTTTACTGGCATGGCGAACGGTGTGAAAGGCATGAGCGTTTCATTGCTCGATTTTAAAATGAGCACACAAGATCAAGAGCCTAAGTTAGAAAGCTTAGATGCGTTAGTCAGCCTTAGCGCCGAAAACCCATCCATGTTGTTCAATATGGTCAAACCTTTCGCCCCTATGCTGGCTGAAGTGCAATTAGCCGATAACGGCGATGCTACTGATTTATCTCCAATATTGATGTTGCCTCCAGAGTTAGGTGTTAAGCCAATGCTGGCGATTAAAGGCCAACATTTAGTGGTGTATAGCGGTGATAAAGGCTTGGCTTTAGCCAACAAATTAGCAGGCGAGAAACTGTCAGCTAATGGCATGTACAGCTTGTCTGCTGATTACGGCAAGATGTTTACGCCAGTGCTTACACTGTTAGAAATGAGCGGTGAGCCGATCCCTGAAGAAATGCAAATGCTTAAAGATTACAACATGCGAGTTCAAATGAGCTTTGATGTGAATAAGCAAGGCTTGGTCATAGGTTCAGTCGCCAATTCTAAAGCGACTGAAAAGAAGTAATGCGTTAGTAAACTCATATTTGCTTAAAAAGAGCCAGCAGATTGCTGTAATGCCGTTCACTTAAGAGTGAACGGCATTTTTCTTTGGTCTAACCGGGAACTTGTTTTTGCTCATTTTAAGAACTCGTGGATATGCCCTTTCCCGTTTACCATCCAGCTTAAATTGCCGTGCATTTCGTTCTATATCCAATACGTCTCTCGGGACATTCCCCGGTGTTTGTGATGACAGTTGTGTCAACTTGAAGATGATATAACTCGCCGCATCTCGAAAACTCAGTTGATTGGGGTGGACC
>NZ_JAKKRN010000036.1:0-54068 GCF_025654245.1 Shewanella sp. SM29 | reverse complement strand
AGGCAATGTCGTTGTGGGATAGAGCGATGCTGTCGAGACGTTTTATCATAGAAACCATCAACGACCAGTTAAAAAATATCTCTCAAATAGAGCACTCAAGACACCGCAGCGTGCATGGTTTTATGCTCAATATGATTGCGGGACTCATCGCCTATCAATTGAAAGACAATAAGCCACAACTGAACCTCACTAATGCGGAGTTTAATGCTATTACAGTTATGGCTAGTTAAACCGATCTCAGGTTACTTAAAAAGCACAGTGGATGTATAAGCACTACAATCAATTATTGACCAAACCTGCGCAGCTAAACGACTCAAAAATAAAACCTAGTCGAATTAACTGTCCAGCCCGATAATTAAAACTGAGCATTTTAATAGGCAAGATGAATGAGGCTGATACTGATCATTGTCATTTCATGCTTATTTCTGTCCCAAGCAAGGGCAGAAACCTCTGCTGTTGTCTGGCAAGCACACTGCCGCGATAGGCATCCTGTTATTTATGTCGAAAATGGTGAGTGCAAAGGCCCAGGTGCAGCTGTCATCAATGAAGTCATCGCCCGCCTAGGTCACAAGATAAATTGGAGTAATGTGCCTTGGGCACGCACAATTAAAGTGGCAGAAATGGGACAAGTCGACCTAATTCCTGTCCATTCGATGACGCCAGAGCGCAACGATTTTCTAGACCCTATGCTACTGGGATACGACAAGCGCTACGTCTATTACTTTGCCCTTGCGAATAGACAACTTGAAGTCAAACATTTCGATGAACTAAAACCTCATATCATTGGCGCACTTAGAGGCGCTTTTTACTGTCCGCAGTTTAATGACAATCAAAACCAACTAAAAGTGTCTTTTGTTAATGATAACGGTCAGTTAATCAATATGTTGAAGGTTGGACGTATCGATTTAGCCATCACCTCCGAACAGCATGAAATGCAATTTTTTGCCAAAGATCCCCAACTCAAACAGATGGCGTACGTAGATATCAGCAAAAATGGCCGCTATTTCAGTATTCCGCTCATGTCGCCGCAGCATCAATATGCCAAGCAAGTTCACCAGATAGTCGACGACATGCGTACCTCAGGTGAAATTACTCAACTATTTAAATCCTACGGCGTCGAGCCTCCACTTAATCTCACTGAATCGCCCTTAGCAACTCACTAATCTGAATGCTGATAACCCAAAACTAACTTGGAATTAATTCGACCGAGCGGCTAAATGCCGTAACAAGGTCGCCAATGTTGGCGCAACTGCCTGATGGGAGGGATAACACAAACCAATACGACGGAACATTCTCGGACCATCAAATTTCACTTGCTTGAGCCTAGGCTCATCTTCAATCAAACCATCGGGTAAAAAACTCACGCCAAATCCGGCTAACACTAGCGACATCACTAGAGATTTTGACTCAGCCTTAGCGACCAAATTAAGCGACATATTGCTGCACGCCAATAAACCTATCGTTTGCTGATGGGCTTCACAGGGTGGGCACTCAATAAAGTCAAAGCCATTGAGCTGCTCGGGACGTAGGCTATCTACTTGGGCGAGGGTATGATCCTTGGGGACGCAGAGTACATAATCCTCCTCCCACAGCGGAAAAAATACTTCATCTTCATGGCGTAAGCTGTCGATGCTTAAACGGCAATCTGCAGGGCTTTGATAGTCCACCAGTTCAAGATCGAGCTTATCAATGGCTTGATTCACCTGTTGTAAAAATCCTGCCAAACGCCGCTGGCTTAAGTCTGGCATCACAGCCAAACGTAGCTTTTGCCGGCTTGCCTTCGCCATAAACAAGCCTGGTAACTTACTCGCCTCCTCGACTAATTTAACTGCCAAAGGGTATAGATAGTGCGCGCTATCCAAAGGTTTAACGCCTTTTTTGCTGCGCTCAAATAACTGACCACCAAGCTCTTCTTCGAGTTGCTTTAACCCAGCAGACAGTGAAGGCTGGCTCACAAAGCAACGGTTAGCCGCCGAGGTAATATTGTTCTCTTCAAAAATTGCGATAAAGAAACGCAGCAAACGCAAATCGACCATTTAATCTTCTCCGACAACCGACGAGTTCAGCACAAATTTCAACAATAGTGCCATAGGCTGAGCCTATCATATCCAGCTGGAATAAGTATTTTTCGACTGAAAATCCCCAGCCTATACTGGTTAACAAGTTCAAGACGCCGAACAACAGTTTGTTTACGGCTTACATTGGCTCCAATTAATAGGAAATACTAATGAATCAAGTTACTAAATCACTGGTTGTCATCACGGGCGCTTCATCGGGTATTGGCGCCGCTATGGCCAAAAGCTTTAGCGCTGCAGGCCATCCGCTGCTATTACTGGCACGTCGGGTTGAAGCAATGCAAGCGCTTGAATTACCAAACAGCCTTTCTATCAGCGTCGATGTCACCGACGGCGCAGCTATTAAAACTGCCATAACCCAAGCAGAAGCACAATTTGGCCCGGTCGGCTGTCTTATCAATAACGCGGGAATCATGCTACTAGGCCAAATCGATGTGCAAGATCCCAATGAATGGAGCCGCATGCTCAATATCAATGTGATGGGCGTGCTTAATGGTATTCATGCGGTATTAGCCGACATGAAAGCTCGCAAAACTGGCACTATCATTAATGTCAGCTCAGTGGCGGGGCGTAAAACCTTTCCAAATCACGCCGCTTACTGCGCCACTAAATTTGCCGTGCACGCCTTAACAGAAAACATTCGTGAAGAAGTCGCCATGGATGACGTACGCCTTATCACTATCGCCCCCGGTGCCGTAGAAACTGAGCTGTTGAGCCATACCACCAGCGATGACATTAAAGCGGGTTACCATGACTGGAAAGAAGAAATGGGCGGCGTTATCGCCCCTGAAAACGTCGCCGCTGCTGCGCTGTTTGCATGGCAACAACCGCAAAATGTATGCGTACGCGAAATCGTTCTAGCACCAACGCGCCAGCAACCTTAACACGCAACATTACACAATAAAGAATATCAACCACGGCACTGACCGCCAGTGTTGTGGTTGAATCATGACTCACAAATGAGCTTGAGCAATTAACCCAATGCAGCCGCAATAAACACAGGTGCAGACAATTAGACTCAACCATTCTTCGGCCTTGCCCCAGTTTGTCTCATTGAGTAACTCAATACGGTAGTTTGACTCTGTTTACCCCCCAAATCATCTGATTTTTATGGCATTTATTTTGCGTAGTCATAGCGTGTTCAATTACGGCAATCAGTATGACCTCGGGCAAAATTTCCCAAACAGTATCCAATCCTTCATTCAACCGTTTACTCGGTGAAACCAGTGGCGCTTTTGCCGACTTAGGCACTTTTTTACCTTTAGTGCTAGGGCTAATTGCCCTAAATCAATTTTCGCCTCAAGGGATATTTTTGGGGTTTGGTCTATTCGCTATTCTCAGCGCGCTGTTTTACCGTCGCCCGATTCCGGTACAACCGATGAAAGTCATCGCTGCACTGGTGATCGCTCAGGGCTTAACCCCAGGCATGTTGCAGGCAAGCGCCATGTTAATGGGCATTATCCTGTTAATTCTCGCCTTTAGCGGCGCCATCACTTGGTTAGCCAAACAGTTATCCCAAGCTGTGAGTGTTGGTATTCAACTCGCCATAGGTCTGCAACTGATGTGGATGGGCACTAAGATGATCAGTGAATTTTGGCTGGTTGGCGTGGGGGCATTTGTACTGTTATTTATCAGTAAATTTTTGCCGCTGCGCTACCTTGCCATGCCCTTAGTCATAGCAGCGGGGATGATTTGGCAAGCAAGTACACAAACTAGTTTAGCCACTAACTTTGATATTCAAGCAATGACAGCGCCATTTCAATTGGCTTGGCCGACATCAGTTGAATGGACCTCTGCCGCCCTTTTGTTGGTTTTGCCACAACTGGCATTAACTTTAACCAATGCGGTCATTGCCACGTCTGTAATGGCACAGGAGAAATTCCCTGAAGATGCCGCCAAACTCACGCCCAAAAACTTCGCCATTAGCTCTGGTCTTGCCAACTTATTGCTCGCGCCCTTTGGTGCCTCGGCAATGTGCCACGGTGCGGGCGGACTTGCGGTGCAATACCATTTTGGTGCTCGCACTTATCTGGCGCCGTTAATTTTTGGCAGTACGTGCTTAATGATAGCCCTGTGCTGGGGTACTAATATCGCTTGGCTATTAAGCCTTATTCCTATGGCAATCCTCGGCAGTTTACTGACCACTGCGGGGCTGCAACTGGCGTGGTCGAAACGCTTAATCGATGGTAAGCCCTTCTGTATCTTTGTGATTTTATCAACCGCGGTGACTTGCCTCGCCATCAACGCCGCTGCGGGACTTGCCGTGGGGATAATTCTGGAGCAAGGTCGTCGCACTTGGGCCATGTTGGCCATGCGTTAATCGCTTCCGACTCGCAGTAATAAGGGTTCCCAAAAACAAAAAGCGCGTTAAACAACGCGCTTTTTGTTAACCATTAAAACCTCTTCCAACAAAGCTACAGCAGGCTAAAATGTTCTTGCAGGATTGGTCGGTGTGTCCTTTTGCGCCAGCGCCCATTTAGCAATGGCATCTTTACGCATAAAGCCTACATTGGTGTGATCTTTAGCGTACTGAATAAACTTATCTAAAGCGGTCACAAGTCCAGGAGCGCCACCAATACGGTCGTGCACACTGATCGACATCATCCGTCGCTGCGTCGAACCTTCTTGATAGAGCATATCGAACTCATCCTTTAGTTCCTGCAAAAAAGCCGCGGCCGTCATAGCAGTGTTGCCACCAAAACGTCCGATATCATTGTTACGTAAAGTGTAAGGCACAACCGCAAAGGGCTTATTTCCTACAGGGATAATTGAAGGTTCGTCCCGCGATAGGTCATCAATGTGATAAATAAAACCTAAGTCCTGCAAAATATTGAGGGTTTGAGTGCTATGGCGCATCCAAAAGGCATTAAAACCTAAGGGGCGCTGACCAGTGATCCTTTGCAGCGTCTCAATACTCGCCACATAGGAGGCGCGTTCCTCTGCTGGCGACATGCTGTATTGTGGCGTCCACGTTTGTCCGTGACCCGAAATCTCATGCCCCTCATCTGCAACTTGTTTGGCAAGTTGAGGATGTAGCTCGGCGGCGCGCCCAACCATGTGAGAAGTCACCTTGATATTGTGCTTACGCCACAAGCGCAGCAGCCTTGGGATACCTTCGTTCATACCGTAGTCGTACCAAGTCGGGGTGATGGTATCTGGATAGCCCTTTTCCATCGGCGGAAACGGCCCTTCGGCATTTTTATCTTGAGCACCTGCTTCAAACTGCATTGAGATTGAAATCACTAACTGCTCACCACTTGGCCAAAATATTTTGTTCATCCCACTGCCACCTGAACTTTTGGAGTCATTTTCTAAGGTATCTAATGATGGTAAACCAATAGCAAGCGCCGTTTGGCTTAGGCCGAACCCAGCAGCGATGGCGCCACCTGCCATTAAAAATCGTCGACGTTGATTCATGATTGAGTCCCTGCAGCTAATTGAGAAAATAGCGTTTGATAATCTTCGAGGTGCCAGTTATCTGTGATGAAACCATCCCGTACTCGATACATGTCAACAGCACGAAAATCGATTTTCTGCCCTTGGCCTTTTTGCTCACCAAAGACACCAGTAAAGCGGCCATTAAAACGCAGACGTACCACTGCACGATCGCCAACGACTAGCAAATGCTCAACTGAAACAGAGAGATCGGGGACCGCTGCCCTAAATGCCTTTGAGGCTTCGAGTGGACCCGTGATTCCCTGTGCGCGGCCAGCGGGCAGAGTACGGTCGATAAAACCAGTCGCCAATGCGCCGTGGGCAAAACTTGCATCGCCCGTGTGCCAAAAACTGGCATATAACAAAGCGGCGCGGGCGATAGCTTGTGCCTGCGGTGATTCATCAGAAATCGTTTCCATTGCCGCCACTTTTGGCACTAACGCCGCTCGCACTTTAGCACTATCCTGTGTTGTTGCCCCTTGAGCGGCTAACGCATCCATGCTCAGACTTGCTAAGCTAAAACCCACAATAGCGATACCTATAAAGCCTGAAAACCATAGACTTAAGCTGAGCCAAGCGGGTAAGCGTTGAACATACAAAGTGTTAACCCGATCCATTATGCCACCTCATCGTCAGCGGATCGGATGACGGCTCTCAATGCTTCGTTGTGTGTAGGATAATCGGTATAACCCGCCGCACTACCGCCAAACAAGGGGCCTTTGTCGAATGCAGATAAAGGCAATTGATGCATTAAACGGTAAGGCAAATCAGGATTCGCAATAAAAGGTCGACCGAAGGCAACTAAGTCCGCATAACCGTTATCAATCACTTCATTGGCACGCGCCACATCATAGCGACCCGCAACAATAATGCTGCCCTTAAAGACTTTACGCAGCTCGACTCTAAAGGACTCTGGCACCTGCGGTGCATCATCCCAATCAGCCTCTGAAAGATGTAAATATGCCACGCCCAATGCCGATAAATGCTTAGCCGCTAACAGAATAGTGTCTACAATTTCAGGACACGCCATATCTTTAAACGTCACGTAAGGGGCGAGGCGAACCCCGACTTTATCGGCACCAATTTTCGCACTCACGGCTTGGACAATTTCGAGTAAAAAACGAATGCGATTTTCCTGAGTACCGCCGTAGGCATCAGTTCTGTGGTTTGAATTGGTGCGTAAAAACTGGTCAATCAGATAACCATTGCCGCCGTGAATTTCGATGCCATCAAAACCCGCCGCAACCGCATTCACACCCGCCTGTGCAAAATCGGCCACAACACGGTCGATATCCGCTTGCACCATAGCCCTAGGTTCTGGGCAATCCACCATTTGCCCTTCAGGATGCGCTTCATCCACAATCCATACTTTAGTGCCAACGGGCGCAATAGCTGATGGCGCAATCGGGGCATTACCCTGCTGAAAAATCGGGTGCGATACACGGCCAACATGCCAAATTTGATTAAAGATTTTACCACCAGCCTGATGCACTGCCGCTGTGACTTTTTTCCAGCCCTCAATTTGCTCCGCGGTATACACGCCCGGCGTAAATGAATAACCTTGGCTGTCATCGGAGATTTGTGTCGCTTCTGTGATGATTAACCCCGCCGAGGCGCGCTGGGCATAATATTGCGCCATCAGATCATTAGGAATATTACCTGGCTGCGTAGTACGCGCCCGAGTCATAGGGGCCATCACGATGCGATTGTTTAATGCCAGTGACGCTAATTTGTAAGACATGAATAGACTCATACACACTCCGAACCAGAAATTAAGATGAAACATCAGTGGTGCAATTGTGCATTAGTTAATCTATATTGATAATCAGGCTATTATTAAAATCATTTTCAAAAATAATTTGATATGTATCATTTAAACGATCTGCAATTAGCGCTGCGTATCGCAGCCTTAGAAAGTCTCTCGGCAGCCAGTAAAGAAATAGGCATGACGCCGGCAGCGGCAAGTGCCGCGCTGCAAAGATTAGAGAAAAAGCTAGGATGTCAGCTATTTGCTCGCTCGACGCGGCGCTTACAGCTCACAGAAGAAGGGCGGATCTTTCTCGATTCGGCGAAACCCGCACTGGCGATTCTCGAAACCGCCAGCGCCAATTTAGCCGAACACAGGGGTGAGCTTAAGGGCGAAGTACGCCTCGCGTTACCTTCGGATATTGGTCGCAGCCAGATCCGTGCTTGGCTCGATGAATTGATGGACAGCGCCCCAGAACTGACAGTGCAGCTGTATTTTGGCGATCATATGACAGACTTAATCGACCAAAATATCCATTTAGCTTTGCGCTATGGGCAGCTTGACGACTCAAACCTTAAAAGGCGTCAGCTAGCCATGACCCCAAGGGTACTGGTCGCCTCACCCGCTTATCTGGCACAACACGGCACACCAAGCACGCTAAATGAACTGAGCCAACACGCAGTACTGATCTTAAATCGCGGCGGTGAGCCGTGGCAGAAATGGAAGTTAAGTCATAACGGCGCACCCGTTGAAATCGAAGTCAGGGGCCGACGTTTCTGTAACGATGGCGCAGTGATCCGCGACTGGGCACTCTCAGGTCGTGGAATTGCCTATAAGAGTTGGCTCGATGTAGCGCAAGATGTGACCGAAGGCAGACTCCACTTAGTGCTAGCCGATAAAATAGCCCCGCCTATCCCACTGCAATTGGTATACCTACAAACCGATTATCCCAGCCATAAGATACGGCGCACCATAGAGTTTTTAGTGGAAAAGCTCAGCCAGTTCTCCCAAAGCTATCCACTGCCCTAATGGTAATTTATTCCTTGGGAAGAACGACTGTCACCACACAGCCCTGTTGCCAAGGGAGTAAA
Organism: Shewanella sp. SM29; assembly: GCF_025654245.1. Taxonomy (NCBI): domain Bacteria; kingdom Pseudomonadati; phylum Pseudomonadota; class Gammaproteobacteria; order Alteromonadales; family Shewanellaceae; genus Shewanella; species Shewanella sp. SM29. Next base: position 45,720 of record NZ_JAKKRN010000036.1, on the reverse strand, counting down.
GCTTGCGTAGATTGCTGACAGTTTTCGATTTGAATGCTGCCGTGATGGCGGGTAACCACATCCTTACAGATGGCTAAGCCAAGGCCTAATCCCGCATCTTTGGTTGAGGCAAAAGATGCCATCAACTCACTCGCCTGCCCCTGTAGCCCTTCGCCATTATCAATAACTAACACTTTGATTTCATTTGGATGATAATAGATATCGATCCATAATTGACGCACACGATTATCGCCGCAGGTTTCTAGCGCATCTAAGCTATTTTTTACTAAATTGACCCACATTTGACTTAAACCAACGCTATCGCCCATCAGTTCAAAGGGCTCACCCTGCACTCGCACATTCACTTGCACATTCGCGCGGTCTAGCTCGCGCCGCAACAGAGCTAAAGCTTCTTTCACCACTGGCACTATATCTAAAGGTTCGGTCTTGGCCTGACGCCGCTTGAGTAAACCGCGAATACGATGCACAACCGCTCCGGCGCGAATCGACTGCGCATTAATTTTACCGAGTACATCATAGAGTTCCGGATTATCTTGCCCAAGCCTTTCCAGTTGTAGCATGGCACCTTCGCTGTATTGGGTAATGGCGGCTATGGGTTGATTGAGTTCATGGGCAAGTCCGGCACCTATTTCCCCAAGAATCGCCGCACTTTGCAGTCGCTCAAGCTGCAGTGCCTTGTCCTTTAATTGACGCTCAGTGCTAACTAAAAACTCACTTTTCTGGCGAAACTTATATTCAAGCCACAGGTGATAAATGGTGGAAATAATGAAAATTAACAACAGTGCGCCACCCCATTCTTTATTTTTTGCCATCCATTTGTATACGGTTTGATAAAGTGGTGGTGATGCTCCCTGTAGTTGTAATTCTTTAAATAACTCAATCACTTTTAACTGGCTTACGGGCGCAGTCCAGCCCAAAGTATCGGCGGTAATTGCTGCAATATGATCGGCGGGTAAATCGAATAAGGCGCGGGTAATCGCCATCGTTAGCTTAGGAGAAACCGTATCCGCTGCAGCGAATGACCAGTTTGGGTATAACTGAGTGCTCACCTCGCAATCATATCCTGCAGGTGTTGCAGGATGGATAACCCGATAATCACCCTGATTAACAAGACCCGTTACGATCATTTCCTCTAAGGTACAAAAAGGTGCTATTGCGGCGTCGGCACTGCCATCTCTGACTTGATAGATAAGCGGTTCTAACGGGAAACCGAGGAAGCGCACTTGCCCAAAAAACTGTTCGGGTAAAAAACCCATTTTATGCAGTAACCCCATGGCCGCTTGATACCCCCCCAAAGCTTGCGGATCACTGGCAACCACATTGCGCCCGCGCAAATCCTGCAAGGTGCGGATAGGGCTGTCGGCGCGGACAATAATGGTCGCGCCTATGGTAAAAGTGCTGCCTTGATGCTTACGGCTCTTCATTGTCGCAAGCCAAGACAGCGGGAAGTTGTTACTTAGATGCAGATATTGCCCAGGGTTCGTGACGATAAACTGCAAATCATGCTCAAGTAACTGACTACGCATGCCATTAAAATCCACAGGCACGACTTCAAAATGACTATTAGGTACTTGCTCACTGAGGTAATCCATCATAGGTTGCCAACGCTGCTTGGCCTGTAACACGCCATGATTTGCCAGCACTCCGACTCTAAAATGGTTCACTTCTGTCGCTTCGTTGGCATAGGACGAATTAAGCCCAATGACACTCAACAAGCATCCCATCAATATCGCTTTACACCAAGAGTCAATCGTCATCGCCTCTATTACCCACTCTTATATGTCATTGTCATGGAACGACTTTAGCTCGCAGATAAAAATCAAGCTGTGAAATGCCGCCAAACTCTGGTTTATGCCCAGAGGGAATCGGCTAATTTAGTGATGTATCTCCCAAGACCTAGGCTTAAAATTGAGCCCACTCTGTACCCAGCTTAAGCTAATAGCATGCTTACCGCCCCACAAGGAACACCATGTCAATAAAATTGCCACTCTATCTAGTCGATGACGATGAAGCGATTCTGGATTCACTGGGCTTTATGCTCGGACAATTTGGCTATCAAGTGCAAACCTTCAACAGCGGCCGCGACTTCCTTGAGCACTGTGCATTATCACAGGCGGGCTGCGTGATTTTAGATAGTCGAATGCCAGAAATCACCGGCCAAGAAGTGCAGCAAAAATTACTGGAAACCCACAGCCCGCTAGGCGTGATATTTCTCACTGGCCACGGCGATTTACCTATGGCGTTAAGCGCCTTTCGTAAGGGGGCCTGCGATTTTTTTCAAAAACCCGTATCGGGTAAGGCATTAGTACAAGCGATTGAAAAGGCGCAGCGTGAAAGCCAAGCGGCCTTCGAGCAGCAAAGTCTGCAGCATAAGTTTGACCAACTGACCGAGCGCGAACAGCAAGTGTTAGCCCATGTGATCCAAGGCATGACTAACAAGCAAATCTCGGAGGCGATGTTTTTATCCCTGCGCACGATTGAAGTACACCGCGCAAAAATCATGAAAAAGCTCGAAGTGAACAATATGGCAGAGCTAGTGCAGCACTTAGGCAATCTGAATTCTGTCTTATAAGTCAATCACCCGTGGTCACTAAACAATTGTTAAGCCTTCTCGCCACGCATAAGGATTTAACCGTTAAACCCTTTTTACCCCGACCATTCAAGATACCGTAACTACACAGTTTTCATCCAACCTGCGACAAGCTGTCGCAGTTTGTGCATTTGGCTTTGTTAAATATCGTAGCAGCCCGCACAATCACGCCATAGGTTCCTTCCTTTGTGCCCCGCAGGCGCTCAAGAAATCCACTGCTTTTTGAACCTCCACCCGAGGGTAACTATACCCTCGGGGATTTTTTTGCTTCCATCTGCGAATGCCTTCCTCCAAGATAACAACTAAAATGGAAATGGAACGATCCAATTCTAGTTCCGTCTGCAAAGCAGTTATATACTTTCCAACCGTCTCAAATAATAAGAATCATGGAAGAGCGAATGTTCAAACCTTTAACATTACTCAGCTTTAGCACCTTAGTCTTGGCCAGTATGAGTGGCTGCGTTGGACCACTTAATTCAAAATGTGATACAAATTCCCCCTACAGCAAACAAGAATGCAATGCAGCCGACGCCGCAGTTTATGTTGCAGCCGCCATATTGGAAGGCCCAGATAAAGGTCAAACGTGTAACGATATGTCGGGCAAAGCAAAACAAGACTGCCTCGCTCAACAACAAGCACTGAAAGAATCATTAGAGAAACACGCTCGAAAATAGCATTAAGGAAGATGAATGAAAGCCTCCGTTTTTATTGCCGCGACCCTCGACGGTTATATCGCAACGCCCGATGGGGATATCGACTTTTTAAATCAGCACCCCAGTACTAATCCCGATGAAGACTTTGGTTATCATGCCTTTATCGACACTATTGATGCGATTGTAATGGGACGAAAAAGCTTTGAAAAAGTCCTCTCCTTCGATTGTGATTGGCCCTATGTAAATATCCCAGTGTTTGTATTAAGTCGCAGCGGCGTAACAGTACCGTCGGCGTTAAGTGAGCACGTACAAGTGCTAAATGGCGATGCGGCAAGCATTAGCGAACAACTCAAAACCCGTGGCTTCAAACATCACTATATCGATGGTGGCCAAACAATCCAAGGCTTTTTAGCGGCGGGGCTAATTCAGGAACTCACGCTCACTCGCATCCCCACTTTACTGGGTAAAGGTATTCCCCTCTTTGGCGACTTAGCTCAAGCGATTCAATTAATGCCAATTCACACGCAGCAATACGACAATGGCTACGTACAAACCCGCTATCGTGTTATAGACAAAATGGCTTTATAAGCCGTTTACATTCGGCAGATGGCATTGAAAGGTGAAGTGATGGCTTGCCATTTTGCGGCTTGCCATCTTACTGTAGAGCCATGTAACAACAATGTTAAACAACTAAATATTATCAATGACTTACTGATTGCAAATCAAAGTTCCGTTAGAATATTGTCCTCTAACAGATAGGTGAGCAATATGAGTCGTTTGCAGTCATCGAAGGGCTTTACATTAATTGAGCTGGTTGTGGTCATTATCATCCTTGGGATCTTGGCCGTCGTCGCAGCACCACGGTTTTTAAACCTAGGCCAAGATGCCCACGATGCCAGAGCCAAAACCACATTTGCGGCCTTTACCTCTGGTGTTAAGCTTTATCACAGTTGCAGGCTTGCGGGCGGTCACTCAGGTTATACCCAAGATCTCGCCTGTTATGGTGACGGAAAACTCGACTCGACCACCACAGGATTTCCACTGGGAATAGAGACTGCAACCGCTGATGCCGGTGCTAAATTGCAGGGCGATTATTGTGGTCAGTTATGGCAAGGTCTTTTGGCTAATAATGAATTTGTCATTGCCGATCAATACTCTTGGCGCACAGTTCCCAATGTCGACATTGTTTACTGGTATGGTGCCGTCGACATTACCGATCCCAATGCTTACTGCATTTTCAACTATGTCTCTGACGATCGCAGCTTCGGCAGTGAAAACTGGGATCTTAAATACTATCCCTTCGATGGCCGCACTATTGTAGGTCGATCCACCCTTTCCCAGTAAGCGCTTATTTTTATTGCTAAAGGAGCGCGAAAGATCGCAAACTCCTTTGGCATTTGCCGCGATTACTTGAATTATTGTCATCCATCCCCATATATATCCCATCATCCACCGCAACTTTTGCTGCGGGCCAGAAGAGGATTCATTGTGACCACTATCGTATCAGTACGCCGTAATAATCAAGTTGTCATCGCCGGCGATGGCCAAGTCTCCCTAGGCAATACCGTCATGAAAGGTAACGCCAAAAAAGTGCGTCGCTTATATCACAACAAGGTACTGGCAGGTTTTGCAGGCGGCACCGCCGATGCTTTCACCCTATTCGAGCGTTTTGAGGCCAAACTTGAAATGCACCAAGGCCACTTATTGCGCTCAGCCGTTGAGCTAGCCAAAGATTGGCGTACCGACCGTATGCTGCGTAAACTCGAAGCCCTGTTAGTCGTGGCCGATGCGGAAACTTCGCTGATCATCACAGGTAATGGTGATGTCGTTCAGCCAGAACACGACTTAGTTGCCATTGGTTCAGGCGGCAACTATGCCCAAGCGGCGGCCCTTGCACTATTGCAAAATACTGAGCTGTCAGCCTTAGAAATCGCCGAAAAATCCCTGACTATTGCTGCGGATATCTGCGTATTCACCAATCAATTCAAAACGATTGAAGAACTCAATTACTAAACAGCCCGTGAGGAATATTATGTCTGAAATGACCCCCCGTGAGATTGTCCACGAGCTGGATGCACACATTATTGGCCAACAAAAGGCCAAACGTTCTGTTGCTGTCGCCCTGCGTAACCGCTGGCGCCGGATGCAACTTGACGCGGATTTCCGTCAAGAAGTCACCCCAAAAAATATTCTGATGATTGGCCCAACGGGCGTTGGTAAAACTGAAATTGCCCGCCGTTTAGCCAAACTGGCGAACGCGCCTTTTATCAAGGTCGAAGCCACTAAATACACAGAAGTGGGTTATGTCGGTAAGGAAGTCGAGCAAATCATCCGCGACTTGACCGATATCGCCATCAAGCTGACCCGTGAACAGCAAATGGGCAAATGTCGCCAACGCGCTGAAGAAAATGCCGAAGAGCGCATTCTCGATGCCCTGTTGCCTAAGCCGAAAAACGACTGGGAAAGCACTGAAACCGATTCCAACTCAAATACCCGTCAAGTCTTCCGCAAAAAGCTACGCGAAGGCCAATTAGACGATAAAGAAATCGATATCGATGTAGCCCAACCGCAAATTGGTGTTGAAATCATGTCGCCTCCAGGCATGGAAGAAATGACCAACCAGCTGCAAAGTCTGTTTAAAAACATGGGCCAAGCACCAGCAAAACGTCGCAAGATGAAGATCAAAGAAGCCTTTAAGCTATTGATCGAAGAAGAAGCGGCCAAACTGGTCAATCAAGAAGATTTAAAAGAACAAGCCATTGAAATGGTTGAGCAACACGGCATAGTGTTCCTCGACGAAATCGACAAAATCTGTAAGCGCGGCGAAACCTCAGGCCCAGACGTTTCCCGTGAAGGCGTACAACGTGACTTACTGCCGCTGATCGAAGGCTGCACTGTCACCACAAAACACGGCATGGTAAAAACCGACCACATACTGTTTATCGCCTCTGGCGCATTCCAGATGTCTAAACCGTCGGATTTAATTCCTGAATTACAGGGTCGTTTACCGATCCGTGTCGAGTTAGATGCGCTATCAGCTAATGATTTTAAACGCATTTTAACCGAGCCACACGCCTCGCTCACCGAGCAATATATCGCGCTGATGGGCACAGAAGGCGTGAAAGTTGAATTCAGCGAATCGGGTATCGACAGCATTGCTAAAGCCGCATGGCAAGTGAACGAGCGCACCGAAAACATCGGTGCCCGTCGTTTACACACTGTGATGGAAAGACTGATGGAAGATATCTCCTACGAGGCATCGGAAAAATCGGGTTCCGCCTTTGTTATCGACGCAGACTATGTCAGCGCCCACTTAGATAACTTAGTCCAAGACGAAGATCTCAGCCGCTTTATCCTCTAGTACTAAACTGTTCACCGCCAAGCTCAAACGACTTGGCGGTAAACGACGACTCAAATGCAAAAGTGTGACTCAAACGAAAAAGCCTGACCAAGGTTCTCGCTTACCCTTTGTATCCTTGGCCGCGAGTGGTTACATTAGTCAGGTGTTATTTTAATGAGTCGTTATCCTATCCTTAGCATTTTCTTGGTAGCCAACCTATGACCACAGCAACGCCCAATGTCACCGATCTTAAACTGAAACGTAAATCACGCATTCTAGAAATCAGTTTCGACAATGGTGAGCAATATCAGCTCAGCTGCGAGATGCTCAGAGTCTACTCGCCCTCGGCCGAAGTGCATGGTCACGGTAATCCAAAGCTGGTCACCCACAAGAAAAACGTCAACATCAGCGCCATAGAACCCGTCGGTAATTACGCAGTGAAAATCGTCTTCGATGACGGCCACGACACAGGCCTATTCTCGTGGAAAGTCCTCTACGATCTCGCCACCCACCAAGTGGATCTATGGGAAAAATACCTCGCCCGCCTACGCGCAGAAAAAGCCTCACGCGAACCGCTGATTGCGATGAATATAAAGTACAACTAGTACGTTAGGTAAAATTGTGGAATGTAAACTCTAGAAACAGAGAATTTAACAATGGGTAGCTTGTGAAGCTGTGAGTTCTCTTACTGACTTGAGTATCAAAGGAAAGACCATGTCGGAAAAAATCCCCTGCCAAGAATGTAAAACCTTAATCCTTCCGAGTACCGCCGAGAAAAATGAGGGTTTATGCATGCCCTGCAAAAATGGCATACGTGCAAATCTCGAGCGTGCGAAGGAATACTACCAACAAGAGCGTGAACTCGATAAAACCTGTCCCTTTCGAGCCTTTTGGCGAGTTCTTGTTGTAAGGGTACATAACAAAGATCAAGGTTTTTATACGCTTAGACCAGAGGAACAAAACTACTATGCGGTGAACTGCTTATCTGGCGAAGTCTATAATGGTGGATTTATTCAGTATTTCGACAACTCTTCAGGTGAGCATTACGCCTTTGCTGAACGTGGACTTATCCAAATGGGAGCAAGCCACTCGTTAAACTTACTGCACCAAGCAAAACAGGCCGTGTTTGGCGAAAAGCCAGTACCAATCGACAGAGATCGTCGTTTAGCCGCAACCGATAACCAAGACCTGTACAGCGTACTCGATAAGCTCGATGACGAGTTTTATAAAGATCTAGATGATCTCGATGCCAAGCTTGAAAGCTACGCCCTTGATTACGGACTGGTAAATAAGACTTAACTGGCGATTGTCGGTAATCACTTACAGATAAAAGCTATCCTTGGCAGAAATAAGCATAATTGAGCCTATCTTGCTGACCCCATACCGCACTCCAGCCATTCACATCGCTCATATAAGCGAAATAAATGGACTGCGTTTTAAGACAAACATCTTGAAATGGCGCTTTATTCTTATTAATAAAATGCGCCGACCTAACCAGCACATCGGCACAAACGTCTTCATCCTCCACTAGCCAAATAAAATCATCACGCCATTCATCCAGTACTATCGCTGCCTCTGGGGAATAGAGTCTCAACTTATCTTGAGCGAGTACCATTTGCTCTGGAGTCACAGAACATGAAACCGCCAACTTATCGAATACACCTGAACCGCCAGCCCAAAAAGACAAATCAAATTCCAACCTATCCTCTAGCGGCGTAAAACCCAATAAATTTTCGATAATCATCAAACTTTTAGCTAAATCGGCATCTGGCCTTTGGTAACGCTTTTCAATCCCATCATATTCCCGCATACGAACTAAGCTCCTGCTGCGTTAAGTGACGCATTAAAATTGAGTAACATACTATAAAATAATAACTTTTTGATCAATGTACTCAACGATTAAGACTATTACGCCAGTGACTCGCCGACTTTGATGTAAAAATGAGTTATCCCTAAGCGCTCGATGGCGCCATTTGCAGCATAAGGAAGTGCGAACACCGCGAGCACATGGTCAAGGATAATGAAATGAAAATTATCAGGCCTACCATTTTAAATCAGCAACTTCATCAAGTAAGGCCTGTGATTTAAACCATCCCTCCTAAAAGCGGCCTGTACAGTTATTTTCTTGATTTTCTTGATTTTCTTGATTTGCTTGTCTTGCTATTAGCTCATTCAAACATCGCACTCTTTTGAAAACTTAGGCATGAAATATCGCATAATCGGCTGCGGTAAATTGCAATTGAATGCTTTAATCGGTTGACCTCATGCGCCTCAACTAACTCTCCTTAAACGGATTTTTGTGTTAATTCATCGCCTTTAAACAACTTATGCCACTGCTCCAGCACTTCTCAGTCAGTCCAACGATTGGCACTGTCGATATCGACCCGCAGCACCACATGTAGATGATTCGACATCACCGCAAAGGCTGCAACATCGATAGCAAAAACGGCTTCAAGTTCAAACAGTAGTGACTCAACCCAACTACAGCGATGGCCATAATTTTTCCCAGAATAGGCATCATCGCCACATAAAAAAGCACGCCGCACAACGCAGCTATAGCAATGGTAACAGGGAGTGTCTTCAAGGCTTATCTGAGTTCTGAGAGGACGCGGCATATAAACCTCCTTGTTTAATGCTTATAGTCGGAGGTTAACTACCACGCCATTTAAGCTGGGTGTCTTGAAAACAGCTTCTTTGTAGGCAACCTGAAAGTGCATTATATTGTTGCTCTAAAATGGATGGCCAGATTTATTATTAGCCCTGCATATGTGATAAAACAGTTAAACCTTCGCTGGAAACAAATCTTAGAAATGGAGTATTGTCAGTGACAACGAGAACGGAATTACTCAATAAATTAAGCGCCTTATCGACCGCCGATCCAGAGCACTGTCCGGTAGTGACATTAAATGAGTACTTTTTAGAAAACGAAGATGAAGAGTCTATCGCACCCAATAATTGGGGTTATGGTCGACCATCCATCAAAGAAATCTATCGTTGCTTGAAAGAAATCGAACATAGGTCAGATGTGCAAGGTGTTTATGTTGGGATGCACGATGAATGGTCCGAAGCACTTGAGGATGATGAGCTATGGCCTGCAGCTGAGAACATTCATATTCTTACCTGTGCGCCTCTGGCGGAAGTGGAAGAATGGATTGAAGGAATCGCAGCAGATGGAATGGGGACAGGCTGGCCCTATGGCGAACATCAACTATCCCCTAAGCCGTATGCTGGCTATCATGTCTATACAGTATATTGGGATTAGTGGTTAGCTATCTCACTGTTTATGTGAATTTTATTGCATCAGACAACCCCAAAACATCGGTCTAGGCCGATGTTTTTATATCTAAGGATACCCAATCTCATTTTTGTAATATAAAACGTGCTCCACCAGCCTTATTATATGAATTAGCTCTTGTTATTTAGACTCCCATTGTTAAATTTTAAAAATGGAGTGTTAGTACTCTTTTTAAATACTAACAAACAACACTAAAACTTCAGAAGTTCACCTTCACCTGCGAAGTTGCTGAAGGGCGTTGAAGAAAATCGCATGAGCGAGGCATGGATGCCGAGTTAGCTTTCGGATTCTTTATTTAATTAATAGGGATGTACCACCGTAAGCGTTAGCGATTTTGAATAAGCACGAAGCCCTGCTTATAAATAAAGAGTTAATGCATGTAACTTCGCTAGGGTGAGTGCTGCGAAACAGCGGTACAAACGAGAGCCAAGGATGACGAACTGGCAGTTAGACATGGACGTTGTTCGGCAAGGGCTCTTGATTGAGAATCAAGGGGTGAAGCCCCCGACTTTGACTTCGCTTTAAAAACTATCAAACCAAGTTTAGATAAACCTCCTTGTCGAAATCACGACAAATACCCTGCTTTGTGATCCTCACTGCAACCCAATTCGTAATGTCCGGCAATATCCCATCGCGAAATGCTTAACCGCGAAAGTCATTCAACGAGTCCACTTAATGCAATTACAGCAATTCCATACAGTCAGGTTAATTTTAGGCGATCAACTCAATGCCCAGCATTCTTGGTTTAACCGTGTTGATGATCAAGTGCTGTATGTGATTGCAGAATTGCACCAAGAAAACACTTATGTAACCCACCATGTGCAAAAAATATGTGCCTTCTTTGCGGCAATGGCGCAATTTGCCCAAGAGCTGCGTGCGCAAGGGCATCAAGTGCTTTATTTGAATCTAGATGACACTCATGATGGCACCCAAGGCTATAGCGATCTACTGACGCTAATTCAACATCAGGTAACACAGGTTGGCGCGATCAAGTTTGAATACCAAAGGCCTGATGAATACCGCCTGCTTGAGCAATTGAGCCAACTTAAGCTCAATACTGCCGTGGTGAACTGTGTCGATACAGAGCACTTTATCTTACCCTTTGACGAAATCGATGCGCAGTTCCCCGTCGGCAAACACATTATGATGGAGCACTTTTATCGCCGCATGCGTAAGCGTTACAACATCTTGATGCAAGACGAAAAGCCACTCGGTGGGCAATGGAACTTTGATGCCAACAACCGTCAGAAGCTTAAAACTCAGGATATAAAAGTCTTGCCTGAGCCATTAATGTTTAGCCTCGATGTAACTGAAATTCTCGCTAGGCTTGAGCGTCACCAAATCCCGACCATGGGTCGCATTGATGCGCAATTGCTGTGGCCGATAAACCGTGCGCAAAGCCTCGAATTATTAACGTATTTTTGTCAGGTTTGCTTGCCTTCCTTTGGCCGTTTTCAAGATGCCATGACAGCGCAACATCCTGCCAAGTGGAGCTTGTACCATAGTCGACTATCATTCAGCCTTAACAGTAAATTAATCAGCCCGTTAGAAGTCATCAATGCGGCCATCGACAGTTATCAAACGAATGCTGAGATTGATATCGCCCAAGTTGAAGGGTTTGTACGACAGATATTAGGTTGGCGAGAATATGTTCGCGGCATTTACTGGGCCAATATGCCGCAGTACGCCAGCACTAATGCTCTCGATGCCCATGGGACGCTGCCCGATTATTTTTGGCATGGCGACACTAAGATGAGCTGCATGCGACAAGCCTTATCCCAATCATTAGATTTTGCCTACGCCCATCATATTCAGCGCTTAATGGTGATCGGCAATTTCTGTTTATTGACCGAAATCGAGCCAAATCAAGTCGATGAGTGGTATTTAGGCGTGTATGTTGACGCCATCGAATGGGTTGAAATGCCCAATACCCGCGGCATGGCATTGTTTGCCGACGGCGGCATTGTCGGCACTAAACCCTACGCCGCCAGCGGCTCTTACATTAATAAAATGAGTGACTACTGCAGCGGGTGTCATTACAAGATAAAAGAGCGCAGCGGCGCACTTGCCTGCCCGTTCAATAGCTTTTATTGGCGCTTTATGGACAAACACCGCGCGCGATTGTCACAAAATCCTAGGATCGGCATGCTATACCAGACTTGGGACAAAATGGACGAGTCCGTAAGGAGTGCCATATTAGCCACAGCGGAACACAACCTCGTTCACCTAAACCGTTTGTAGCTGAGTAATGCTAAGCGTGACTCATTGATATAAAGAGTTTGATATAAAGAATTTGATATAGATATTTGGATAGGGAGAGTTTGCTATGAAAGTACTTATCGTCGGCGGGAGTGGGGGTATTGGCAAAGCCATAGTTAAGCAAATTCAAGAGTCATATCCCGACGCCACTGTGCACGCCACCTACTGGCATCATCTTCCCCAAGACAGGCAGGAGAAAATCCAATGGCATGCCTTAGATGTGACCAATGAAGCTGAGATTAGACAGCTAAGTAAACAACTCACTGAATTAGATTGGATTATTAACTGTGTCGGGATTTTACACAACCAAGATAAAGGGCCAGAAAAAAGCCTACAGTCACTGGATATCGACTTTTTCCAGCACAATTTAACGCTCAATACCCTGCCCAGTGTCATGCTGGCTAAACACTTCTGCCATGCCTTAAAACAAAGTAGCTCGGCAAGATTTGCGGTGATATCGGCGAGAGTCGGCAGCATTACCGATAATAGATTGGGTGGCTGGTACAGCTATCGCGCCTCAAAAGCTGCGCTGAATATGTTTCTCAAAACACTGTCGATTGAGTGGCAACGCACCATGAAACACGGCGTGGTGTTGTCTCTGCATCCGGGCACGACAGACACGCCATTATCTCAGCCATTTCAACAGAGTGTCCCCAAAGGCAAATTGTTTACACCTGAGTATGTCGCAAACTGCTTACTGCCCATCATTGCCAATGCTACACCCGCACAAACAGGGCGTTTTTTTGCCTACGATGGCACAGAGTTACCTTGGTGAAATAAGCTGAAGAGCAAGTCAAGCAGCGGCAACTCCGATGGAGTCTTTCTAAATTAATAAATCAAAGCCGAGGGTTTTAACGCCTTGATAGGATGATGCCCCCAACGCACACCCCATCCTTAATCAAGCCTTTTCAAGAACACTGAAAAATAAACAATTGAAATAAATCATTAAATTATTTTAAAACACTCAAGTGCATCACCCTTCCGCTTGGCTAAATCGCTATTACCCAAAAGTCCTAATTCAGATTTAAAAGCGTCTAAATGAACGTTGAAGATAGTTCCTTTGTACGATTGTTAACACTTTTACATTTAAATAACATCTAGAGTCATGCGGTTATTCACGCTTTGCACAGAATAAAAATCTGAGAATTCCCGCCTGAGCAACAGCTCATTCTATGCGGCCATGGCAGAGGGATGCCGACGACCCTGTAGAAATCACAATAAAAAACGCTCGCCCGAGCCAGTTAAGCTGTATGGCATTCCAACGTTATTTACAAAACGGAAAAAGGATTTCAAGCATGATGCTAAACAAAAAACTGTCGCTACTCTTCATTGCTGTGTCGGCCACTTTAGGCACATCCGCATTTGCTGCCGATGTTGTCGATGTCGGTACTCTTAGAAGCGCGTCTTCAAGCAATAACTTAGTGTCTCAGTTCAGCTTAGACGCAGGTAGCCAACTCAAAGTCGAGAAAAAACTCAACCTAGGTCAAGGCAAGCAAAAACAACGTTTACAACAATATTTCCATGGCGTACCTGTTTATGGTTTCTCTGTTGCGACGTCACAATCGAGCATGGGCTTTTACAGCGACATGTCTGGCCGCGTATTAAAAAATATTGAAAAGTCGGCTGATTTTGTCAAACCCACTCTAACGGCTAACAAAGCGTTAGATATTGCGATCCGTGGCAAGTCTGACAAAGCCGTTGCAGGCCTAAAAGCTGAAAACAAACAAGCAAAATTATGGCTTTACCTCGATGATGCCGCTAAAACTCGCCTCGTTTATGTGACTTCATTTGTAGTATATGGCGATGAGCCAAGCCGCCCATTCACTATGGTTGACGCGCACTCAGGTGAAGTGATTAAGCGTTGGGAAGGGATTAACCATGCTGCAACTGGTACAGGTCCAGGCGGTAACATTAAGACAGGCCAATACGAATACGGTACTGATTTTTCTAGCTTAGACGTTGAAGTGAGCGGTGACACTTGCACCATGAACTCACCTAACGTGAAAACCGTTAACCTAAACGGTGCCACATCAGGCGCCACTGCCTTCTCTTATACTTGTCCGCGCAATACAGTCAAAGAGATCAACGGTGCTTACTCGCCATTAAACGATGCGCACTACTTCGGCAACGTGATCTACAAGATGTATAGCGAGTGGTACAACACTGCACCGTTAACCTTTCAGTTAACGATGCGAGTTCACTACAGCAACAACTACGAAAACGCTTTCTGGGACGGCAGTGCTATGACCTTCGGTGATGGCGCAACAACCTTCCACCCATTAGTGAGCTTAGATGTCTCGGCACACGAAGTGAGCCACGGTTTCACTGAACAAAACTCAGGGCTGGTTTACGCAGATCAATCTGGCGGCATGAACGAAGCCTTCTCAGATATGGCGGGTGAAGCCGCTGAATTTTACATGCACGGCACAAACGACTGGTTAGTCGGCGCCGATATCTTTAAAGGCAGCGGTGCACTGCGCTACATGGCAGATCCAACCTTAGACGGTATCTCAATCGGTCATATCGACGATTACTATGATGGCATCGACGTGCACCACAGTTCAGGTGTATTCAATAAAGCTTTCTACACTTTAGCTAACTTACCAGGTTGGGATACGCGCAAAGCATTCCAAACATTCATAGTCGCTAACCAATTATATTGGACGGCGGACAGCTTATTCTGGCAAGGCGCCTGTGGTGTTAAATCGGCCGCAACTGACTTAGGCTTAAATGCTAGCGATGTGGTCACTGCGTTTGCCGCTGTGGGTATCACCCCTTGCGAAACCCCACCACCACCGCCACCACCAGAAGCCACTGAGCTCGCAAACGGTGTTGCTGTGACAGGTTTGGCGGGTGCGTCAGGTAGCAAAAAATACTACAAACTAGACGTCGCTAGCGGTGCAACTAACCTGAGCTTCAATATGTCAGGCGGCACAGGTGATGCGGACATGTATGTTAAATTTGGTCAAGCGCCGACGTCTAGCAGCTATGATTGTCGTCCATACAAGTCAGGTAATGCCGAAAGCTGTGCTATTGATCCAGCTCAAACGGGAACTTATTGGGTGATGGTCAGCGGCTATAGCAGTTACACAGGAGTGAGCCTAGTGGGTGCTTATGATGGCGATGACACTCCAAACCAAGCTCCAACCGCAGGCTTTACTGCAAGCTTTGCTAACGGTAACGGCAGCTTCACAAGCACCAGTACTGACAGCGATGGCGACCTGACATCATGGAACTGGGATTTTGGTGATGGTACAAATGCCGCAGGTGCGAGTGTCAATCATCAGTATGCCCAGTCAGGCAGCTACACAGTCACACTGACTGTAACTGACAACGATGGCGCAACAGCAAGCACTTCGGCAGAATTTGCGGTTGAAGTCCCTGAAGTCGCATTAGAAATGGCAGTAAAAAATGCGAACAAATCTCGTCGCGGCAGCATTCGTGTTGCACTCGAATGGGAAGGTCACAACGCTGATGAATATACTATCTTCCGTAACGGTGTTGCGGTGGGTACTTCAAGCAGTTCATCGTTTATTGACCGCTTCACTGACCTAGCTGGCACTAGCTTCAGCTATAAAGTGTGTGAAACTAACGGCCCTTGCTCAAACGAAGAAACCGTTAATTTTTAATCGCATAATCTAATCGTGCAATGGCGCTAGCGTAAAATCCTAGCGCTAATTCATCGATTCACTTCTCGTTTTCTTGTTAATGCCACTCAGCCCTTTTGAGTGGCATTTTTTATGGTCAAACGGCTCAGCCTCAGCACCTCATAAGGTTTGCCTTAAGCTGTTGCCCCTTGCTCCTTGCCCACACGTGGATGAATCGTTACTTCAAATGTCCACTTTCACCCACAGGTTTCTTCAGCAATTTACGTTGTAACGTCCGACGATGCATTCCCAATTGGCGAGCCGTGGCGGACACATTGCCTTGGTTAGCATTGAGCACTTGCTGAATATGCTCCCACTCCAAACGCTTAGGATTAAGTGGCGAATCGTCGACTTCATCTTCTTGAAGAGTATGGGAATGCCCATCCATTTCCAGTGCGGCGAGCAAGGTTTGGGTATCCACAGGTTTAGCTAAATAATTATCGGCGCCGAGGCGAATCGCTTCCACCGCAGTGGCGATACTGGCGTAGCCGGTGAGTAACACCATAGTCACCTTGGGCAGCAGATGACGCAGCGGCACAATTAACCCTAAGCCATTGGCTTCGGCAAGCTTCATATCTAAAAGAATATGGCTAGGACGAAACTCCCGCGCCACCAGCAGAGCATCACTGGCATCATGTGTTAATCGGCATTCAAAGCCATGGCGTGTTAATCGGCGCCCTAAAATACTCGCAAGGGAAAGGTCATCCTCTACAATCAACAAACGTTTCATGAACTTACCTCGTCACTAGCCTTAGTCTTGTGCGATACAAACGGCGCCGGCGCCCTTAATATAGTAAAACGAATTTGTGCCACAGTGCCACCTTGGGGATGATTTGCCAAAATCAACTCAGCGCCTAAACGCTCTAAACTGGCATGACTGAGTAGCAAAGCGACCCCTAAACCCTTGGGACTTTCTATGAGTAAGGTGCCCAACTGTGGCAATAAATCGGGCGCGATACCGGTGCCATAATCGCGGATCTGCAAGTAGATCTGCTCTTCGCTTGGCGCTATATCTAAACTGATATCCACCTGCGGCGCACCTATGGTTTCGGCGCTAGCGCGGGCAGCATTTTCAATCAAGGCCATGATGGCTGGCGTTAAACTCATATCAGTCAGAATACTTTGCTCTGCCAGTTGTTCAGGCATACAAGTGATCAACCAATTAAGTTCAGTTTGCGGCATTAACAACAAGGTTTTTTGCTTTAAACTGTCCACCAGCTCAATGATCTTTAGTGGGCGCTGGCGGCGATCGCGGATCGACTCCGTCGCTAATCTCAGCTCGGCAAGCGTATGTTCACAGCGACCTAACGCAGTTTCCATCTCGACAATCGTTATCGAGGTATCGCTTATGTCTTCTTTTACTTCATCGAGTAATAACCTCAGACTAGAGAGCGGCGTGGCCAGTTGATGTGCCATCTGCGCCGATACTGTGCCTAAGGCTAAGAGTTGTTCCTGACGCAATTGCCCTTCGCGCATATAGGCTAACTGCGCATCTTGGCGGCGCATACGCTTAGTAATTAATGCCACGCTGGTTGTCATCACCAATGCTGAAATCACAAAGTTGAACCACATGCCTAAATAGTGGGAACTCATGTCCATACCGTGATGCTGCATGGGGGATTCGGGCACAGTAAAGATCATCAGGCTGTAGGCAAAGGTTGAAATAGCCGTCAGTGCCCAAGGCGCCCAGATCGGCAAAGTCACAGCCGCAAGTGCAATCGGCAACAGTAATAACGAGATAAACGCATTGGTCGCGCCGCCGGAAAAGTGCAACCAAGATATCCAAAATAATGTGTCTAAGCTGAGCGCAATAAAGAGGCCACGCTCCTTAGCAAATAAGGGTTTACGTAGCGCCAATGTGAGCGAAAGGTATAACACCTCCAGCACTAACACATGCACTAACGGCTCCATTTGCAGGCTAAGACCAAAAGTATCGGCGGCAAACGTGGTTAAGCCTATTTGCAGCAGCAAACCTAAGGTTCGCAGTAATGCGACTTGGTCGGCAGCCTGTAGACTGGTCCCTAAGATCTTAGCCATGGCGATTCCTACAGAGTGAGTCCGAGCGTGGCAAGTGCACCACTCGATTGTGTTAATGCTTGGCGCACGCCAGTGGCAAAATTGATTTCAGAACAAATCCCCAGAGCAGATAAACGCGCACAACTCAAGCTACAGTCTCTTGGCCGCTTGGCATTATCCGTCGGCGTAGACTCAGGCGTTAAGTGCGCTGTGCTGAGTTGTAAAATCTCTCCTAAGGTCAACAACATCTGATACTTAGTCATAGTCTCTGCGGCGCTAAAATGATAAATCCCCTGCACTATTGGCGCTACAATATGCTGTGCAATCATCTTGTCTATGGCTTGGGCAATATCGGCGGTCGAGGTTGGACTGCGTATCGCCCAATGATCAACACCCTGAGCGCGACGCTCAATCAATTGGTTAACCAGCACTAGCACAGCAGATTCACTCAGCTTTTCTACTTGGCCGTAAAGGATTGGCAAGCGTAGCACAGCAAAATCAGCGCTAGTGTCTAGCACGATTTCTTCGCCCTTTAGCTTAGATTCACCATAAAAATTAACCGGATGAGTGGCTGCATCTTCAGCGTACTTAGGTTGAGTGCCATCGAACACATAGTCAGTGGAAATATAGATAAGCCAAGCATTATTGGCCTTAGCTGCCATAGCTAAGGCTTGGCTGGCGGTTAAGTTAAGTGCCAATGCTGCCTGCGGATTTTGCTCGGAGACATCGGGGCGACGCTCGGCGGCGCAGTGCACTATCACTTGCGGTTGCTCGCGGGCGATAAATGCCTCGACATCCAAAGGGGCGGTAAGATCGAGTTTATGCACTCGTTCACTTGCGCGGCTAAAACCCGTGGCCACAACCTGATGTCCTGTTAATTCAAGCTGTTTTACGACAGCTCGGCCGAGTAGCCCTGTCGCGCCTGTTACCATAATCTTAGCCATATCGCCCCATTCAGTTTCAACGCATATTTATGGCTAACAATTCTAAAAGCTTTTCATATTCAACGCACTTGTTTACTCTTCTAAACCAAACTTACTTAGGGTTAACTCATGCAAGATTAACCCAAATACCCATAGGCAGAATTTGAGTACGACACTTCCTCTGATATTAGCTGGCCCCATGCTGCGCTACTGCGATGCCTCACACTTTACCCTGTGGTTTGTAAGTCGTGAGCCATTAACTGAACTTAAGCTGCGTCTTGGTGAGCAAGAGTACCTATTGCAGGATGCAGATTTACACTATGTGCCACTTGGGCAACATGCCCATCAATATCTAATAATACTGTCGCGCCCAGAGTTGCTCGCGCCCAATATCGTCACACCTTACCAAGTGTCTACCGCTCAACATGGTGATATTTTTGCCACGATAAGCCAGCTAAACTACGGCGATGCGTCGACGCCAAGTGTACGTTTTACCCCTGAATTAACCCAAGTATTCCACGGTTCCTGCCGCAATCCGCATCACCACAGTGACGATGCACTGGTCGCCGCCGATACCCATTTAGCCAAGATAATCAACAGGGATGCGGAGGATGATCGCCCTGCACTTATCATAATGAGTGGTGATCAGGTCTATATTGATGATGTTGCAGGACCTATGTTAAGCGCCATAGGGCAAGTCATCGATTTGCTTGGTCTTAAACATGAGCAATTTGAAGGCGCGAGCATCACCACTAGTGAAGACATTCATTATCAGCCCGCATATTTGTATCAACGGCATAAAAACCTGTTGCCTCATACCCAATATCCGGCCAAAACTGCCCTTTGGCGTTGGTATCGCAATCACCCCATTTTTACCTCCTCCATCGCCGTAAATCATTTAGTCAGCCTAAATGAAATCATCGCCCTGTATTTACTCACTTGGTCACCTGAACTGTGGGAATTAGTGAATATCTCGAAGGATGTCGACGGCTTATCACCCGCCAATACCGCCCGCTGGCAAAATGAGTGGCAACACTTGCTTGGCTTTAAAGCTGGGCTGGGGCAAGTCAGGCGCTTTATGGCGCACATTCCCGTTTATATGATGTTTGATGACCACGACGTCACCGATGATTGGAACCTGACTGCTAAATGGGAACAAGCGGCCTACGAACACGCATTTTCGAAACGCATTATTGGCAATGCCTTAATCGGCTACACCTTATTCCAAGGACTTGGCAACGCGCCTGATAAATTTGCCGCCGATATCCGCCCGCTGCTCGATGCGTTTTTTGCGCGACAAGAAAGCGAAAGTCAGGATCTGCTCATCGATGAATTACTTAAATTTGAGCAGTGGCATTACACCTTAGAGTCCTCGCCCAAACTGGTCGTGCTCGACACGCGTACCCGCCGCTGGCGCAGTGAATCTAATCTTGCAAAACCTTCCGGCTTGATGGATTGGGAGGCGTTAATGGATTTGCAGCAAGAGTTACTCGGCCAGTCGAAGGTCATTATCGTCTCTCCTGCACCCATGTTTGGGGTTAAGTTGATTGAAGCTGTTCAGCGTACAGCCACTCTGATCGGCGGTTCCCTGTTAGTCGACGCCGAAAACTGGATGGCCCACCCGGGCGCCGCCAATGCACTGCTAAGTATTTTTATGCACCGTAAAACCCCAGAGGAGTTTGTGATCCTCTCCGGCGATGTGCATTACTCCTTTAGTTACGACATCAGTATTCGTTTTAGACGCAGTAGTCCTAACATCTACCAAATCACCTGCAGCGGTATTAAAAATCACTTCCCTGAGAAGCTGTTACCGATTTTCGATAAACTCAATGGCTGGTTTTATGGCCACTTTTCACCACTTAACTTACTGACAAAACGTAAACGTATGTTGCTGCGCGGCAGGCGACCAAATGGTGAGCCGAGTAAACGTCTAGTGAATAAAAGCGGAATAGGTATGTTGGAATTAGCAGATGATGGTGCACCAACAAAAATTGCGGTTTTACATGGCGATATGAGCGAAACCCTGTTCGAACCACCCAAACAGGAGTAACAGATTAAACGGGTTTATTATGTTTAACCGTTTCAGGCTGAGTGGCACCAGAGCCAGAATCCATCAAGGGCGTATTTTTGGATAGCGCCTCATCGGTTTTGGCAGGTTTTGGCTGAGCCTGATTAAAAATCAGTGCTTCTGGCTGCGACTTATTCGACGGTTTTTCATGCGCCATTTGATCCCAAATGATCTTAGGGCTTTGATCCCGCTCGGCATCGACTTCTGCTGTCGATGTGCCAGACGAACTCGGTTTCTTCGGTTCAATCACCGCACTCGCCTTACGGATTTCGGCGGCAATGTCATTCAGATAAGGCTGCTTAGTCCAGTCACCAAAATACATGGCCCCCACTAATACTGCAGCGCAAAGCAAGATAGAGAAGATCGCAGATTTGGTCATAATGGACTTCCTTTAAACAATCGTAATATGGCTCCCTATGGCAGAGACTCAGATACTGCAGATTGTATTCATACCATCACAGGGCCAAGCACACAATTGCACCCGATTATTTCCTTTAAACAGACTGGAAATAATGCTTTCCGCTGACTAAAACTCAAAACCTTGACATTGCACGTCGTGATGGATCCCGCTCACTGGGTCAATAAAACGTAACCGCTGCGCCATCAACTTAAGAGGCGTCGCAAAGTTATCCGGCCCTTTGGGTAATAAGCTTGGATAAAATCTGTCGTTTAACAATGGCATACCTAAGCTTTGCATATGCACACGAAGTTGGTGGGTTTTACCGGTAATCGGGCTCAGGTGGAACAAACCAAGATCGCCTTTTACCGCCACTAAACTGATTTCGGAATGGGTATTTGCCTCGCCTTCAACGATTTTCATGGTAAAGCTCGGGTCGCTCGGCTGCATGCGGTTTGTAACAGTCCTGTGCAATGGCAAAGTTAAGCAGCCCTGTTGATATTGTTCAATAATCTCAGGAGTCAACTTGGCAATCGCTTCATAGTCTTTACGAATCGCATCGTCGATAAAGAGTTGATGATAGAGCGCGCGGGTTTCAGGCGCGACAGTCATCAGGATCACTCCAGCAGTTTCACGATCAAGCCTATGAGCGGGCGCGATAGTATCAATGCCAGTACGCAATCTTAGTCTATGCACCAGACATTCGTTCACATAGTTGCCGCTTGGCGTCACAGGCAAAAAGTGCGGCTTGTAGGCCAAAATGACATTGTCATCTTGGAATAGGATCTGTTCTTCGAAGGGGATTTTCGCTTCCACCGGCACTTCACGGTAGTAATACACCCGCGCCGCTGGACGATATTCAGTGTCCAAGGCGATCAAACTGCCATCCCGCCAATGCACTTTTCCGTCGAGGATCCGCTGACACCATACATCTTCACCTATACGGGCAAAATGTTGTACGAGAAAGGCAAACACTGTGGGTTTATCTGTGACATTCACAGGAAGCACTATGTAAGAAGGTTGGGCGGCGCGGGCAGATGCAGTCATATCACAAAAAAAGCGGCTATAGAAAGCCGCTATTCTAGCCTTTTTGTGGTTTTTCAGTCCACATGGGACTTGATGAGTTGCAGCACGAAGTCCAAGGTTTTGTGGCAATCTGGCTGATTCACTAATACTAATTTATCTTTGTTATACATAGGCAAAACCTCTAGCCAGCGTTGGCTCACCCAAGCGGCGTCTTCCAAATGCACTTGAGAATAGAGCTCAAACAGATCGGGATTCACTTCATAAAATTGCTCTAATGCGGCGCTTATCAACTCAAATTCACCTTTAATCGGCTCTTCTTGCCAGTTACGGCAAGGTAAAGTACGCGCCATCCACAGCTTATCTTTGGCCTGCGCCGCTGAGAGGATGCTGACGCGTTGACGCCCTTCGAGCACTATGCTGAGTGAATCATCTTCTAGCTGATTAAAATCGATAATGTCACATTGGGTGGCAGTGGGATAACAGGGCGGACTACCACTGGGTCTAATGGTGGCAAAGGCGAGCACATACTTTCCCTTGAATACATCGGCCACCATGCGCAGATGACCGGGGTCAACCACGCGAACCTCCACCCGTCCCTGTGGCAGTAACAAGGCATCGCGCATGAGTAACGCCATTTCTCGTGTTTGCATAGCAACCTCCTGCCCCAAATAGAAGGAAACGAACTCAATGCATTCGTATTTCCTATTATTGTAAAGTGTAGCAGGTGAAAGAATTTCCTTCCTGAAGCCGCTGAGCGCACAAAGAAATTTGCGACCCCGCTATTTTGAATCAGGGCATTTCAACCACGTCATGTCAAACCCCGTTTTCTAAGCACAATTACAGCGAACTAAAAACGCTCCAGTCGCTCTAGCACATTTCCCCTTACGACAACCTCAGCAAACTCCTCTGCAAGACGTTCACTCAAAGCCACAGACGTACGCCAATATTGCATCCGCTGCGCCGTGTCCAGTTGCTTAAAATCTTCACGGTCGGGGATTTTGCCAAAGGGCAATGAAGCGACAAATTCGGCCGATGGCGCCAACACTAGCGCATTGTGATAATTAGCGCGACCTTGGCGCCACTTCAAGGATTTATCGAACCATCCTGGGCTGATGGTCGGATAAAAATGCGGATACAGCGTCAGTCCCTTAGCACGGGATAAAGGCAAATCAAAGTGATAGTCGGTAATGCCGCCATCGTAATACTGCCCATCGGCAACGCCTTCAATTTGGGACACAGGGGCCAGCAATAAAGGAATCGACCCCGTTGCTAACATCACAGCATCGACATTAGCCTCAGTTAATTCAACCTGCTGACTGGGTAAATCGTTGAGTTGCAAAAAGGGAGATGCTGCAGCTTGTTGGCTAAAGACCACACGCTCAAAATGCCAACCTAAACTCCGACGGCTCACTAAGTTGGTCGCCGCCGCCATCGCCAGCCCCGCCGCAAGCGGAAGCTTTGCCGTTAAACGATTTAAATGTTTAGCACGGCACACGAC
Organism: Shewanella sp. SM29; assembly: GCF_025654245.1. Classification (NCBI taxonomy): domain Bacteria; kingdom Pseudomonadati; phylum Pseudomonadota; class Gammaproteobacteria; order Alteromonadales; family Shewanellaceae; genus Shewanella; species Shewanella sp. SM29. The sequence continues at coordinate 22,008 of NZ_JAKKRN010000036.1, read as the reverse complement.
GAAATGACTGTGAATATGAGTGTTATTAACGATTTCCCTGCCACCATTTCCCCCTAAAATGCCCTGCACTACGCCTTTAACTTGCGCACTGACTTCCTGCGGTGTTGGCATGCTGTCGTAACGCTGACCAATATAAAAATCCTCTAAGCGGCCATAGGCTGCGAGGGGATCTTGCTGCGCCAAACACGCTAAACGCCACGCCCCTGAAGAAGCGCCGAGTGTATAAAGCGGTGTTTGTCTGTCTTTGAAAAACTCAGAAAACAGATACTTATCTAACCCAGCGATACCAAGCCATTTAGGTCCACCAGAGGCGGCAAGTAGCTGGGTAAAATGCTCAGATTTAAGACCTTGTTCTGCCAAGGTGTTAAATGCTGTTGGTCCTGCGAGAAATCGTAACGCTGACAATTCTATGTACCTTAAAACCAATGCCATTAGAGCAAAATAAAATAGTAAACCACGAAGGTATACGTCAATAAACAATTCATATCATCAACTTAACTCAGTCGCAATGTGCATGCGACAACGTGTATTGTGCCGTACGATGCCTCAAAAGCACGCAGATCGATAGGGAGGTTTTCATCAATATATTCAACTGCATTTTGAATATTATTTAGAACACTAGGCTCTGAGTTAGCACATTTACGTCTAAATGTAACAATTGTTACAATGATAACCTTCTCGGCATCAGATTGTTATTTTATCTGCACACCTAAGTTCGAGTATTGGGTTACAAACATCATTGAGAGGTTTTTATGCGTCTAGCCGTTATCGCATTGGCAGTGTCATCCACACTGGTTATTCCAGCAGTCCAAGCCGAAGAGCAACAAACCGGCTTCGAAAAAATCGAGATCATAGGCTCACGCATAGCACTACGCACGGCAACTGACAGTGTTGCGCCGGTCGATATCATTACTGCCGAACAACTCGAATCAACAGGTATGACGGAAACCGCTAAAGCGCTGCAATTTGCTGCGCCAAGCTATAGCTTCCCATTCTCCTCGGTGACTGACGGTTCAGATGCGGTGCGCCCCGCGAGCTTACGCGGCCTGTCGCCAGACCACACCTTAGTACTCGTAAATGGCAAGCGTCGCCATGGTTCTGCTCTAGTACATTTAAGCGGTACCATGGGAAAAGGCTCCTCTAACGTCGATTTAAATGCTATTCCAATGACAGCGATAAAACGCATTGAAATTCTCCGAGATGGAGCCTCGGCACAATACGGTTCAGATGCGATTGCTGGCGTGATTAACGTGGTACTCAAGGACAGCGATCAAGGCGGTAGCGTCTCGGCGCAAGCCGGACAAACCTACCAAGGTGACGGTGAGCAATGGCGCATAGGCGTTAACCATGGGATCAGTTTAAACCATGATGGCTTTGTGAATGTCGCCCTCGAAGCGCATCACAAAGACAGCACAAACCGCGCAGGGTTAGATCCACGGCAGCAATACCCTAAGTTAGCTGATGGCTCAGCAGATCCGCGCGAAGCGACATTTAACCGTAAGAGCCACCACGTTGGTGATGCCGAATATGATAATGTCGGTTTGTTTATCAATGCGGCTCAGCCTATATCTACCGACGGAAAACTGTATGCCTTTGGTGGTATTAGCCAACGTGAAACTAAATCGGGTGCTTTTTACCGTTTAGCTCTCGATGCCCGTAACTTACCCGAAGTGTATCCCGACGGTTTTTTACCACAAATTAACCCCAAAATTATCGATTCGTCTCTTACCCTAGGCTATGAATTCAACCTGAGTGACTGGGATATTGATGCCTCAGTGGGATATGGCAAGAATTCATTTAACTATAATATCGTCAATACCTTAAATGCTTCCTTAGGCCCTGAAACTCCTACCGAGTTCGACGCAGGAACGTTATCGACCCGTGAAGCCAATATCAATTTGGATATTTCCCGTTATTTTGCCTTTATAAACGATTCTGAAATTCTGTTTGCGACCGGTGTTTCATGGCGCCAAAACGGCTATGAAATTGAAGCCGGAGAAGAAGATTCGTATATCAATGGTGGCTATAATGGCAAAGCGGCGGGTAGCCAAGGCTTCACCGGTTTTACCCCTGAGTCTGAGGTTGATGAAACGCGCGATAACACAGGCATTTATGCCGAACTTGAAAACCAATTAACCAACGAGTTTTACTGGGCGGCAGCGCTACGCTACGAAAACTACTCTGACTTTGGCGGCAACACGAGCTGGAAACTCGCGGGTCGTTACGATTTTACCGACAACTTAGCCCTGCGTGGCACTATCAATACAGGCTTTAGAGCGCCGAGCGTACAACAACTGTACTTCAGCAATATCTCGACGTTGTTTAATCCCGATCCAGTGACGGGGCAACTGGTTCCTATTGAATCAGGCACCTTCAACACCTTATCACCAGTGACAAAGGCGCTTGGAATTAACGAGCTAGAACCTGAAATATCTCAATCATTCAGTCTCGGTCTTGTTTATACCAATAACGCTGGCCTCGCGGTAACGCTCGACACTTACCAAATCGAGATTGATGACCGCATCATTTTATCTGGCGCTCTAAGACCCGCTGATAGCCCCGCGGTTGCGACCGCACTAGCAGGTACCAATGCTGATTCAGCACGCTTCTTCGTCAATGCCGTCGATAGCCGAACTCGCGGGGTCGATCTTGTTGTTAGCCAAGACTTTGATATTGGCACTTGGGGCGATTTACGGGCGAACTTAGCCTATGCCTATAATAAAACCGAGATCCAAGACATCAATCTACCCTCTATTTTAGGCGGATTAGACAAGAAACTCTTTGATAGTATAGAAAGAACCCGCATGACGTCTGCCACACCGCATAACACGGGCAGTATTGGGCTGACCCATGAACTCGGGGATTTTAAAACCAATATCCGCTTAAACTACTTTGGTGACTACAGTGAAGGTTATTCAACGGGTGATGTGAACTATAGCGATCAGTGGGTGATGGATCTGTCGGTAAGATACGCCGCCACCAATGCGCTAAGCTTTACGGCTGGGGTGCAAAATTTGTTTGATGTGTATCCAGAAAAACGACCTGATAACAATAACTTCAATGGTATCTTTGTATACCCATTAACCAATACCCCCTTTGGCTTTAATGGTGGTTACTACTTTTTAGAAGCCAAATACACTTACTAAACCCGTTTTAGCTAAGTTTAATAATACTTGATGTAGAAACAGGTCATTCAATGGCCTGTTTTTTTATGCCGAAATGTTTAGACCTGCTTCCAATCGACAAAGCTTATGTCCTAACTGTGGTGATCGGATTATAATCTTTACCATTCGCTCATTTCACTTCCACCATGTCGAGTAGCCGATGATCGTCGATACCTTAAAAAACCGCCATATTTATCAATCCTTAAGCCCTCGGCTTGCGACTGCATTAGAACATCTAGCGACGACCGACTTTAGTCAGCTACCCGTAGGCAATTATCCCCTCGATGGCGACAATATTTTTGTGATAGTGAATGACTATCAAACCAAGCATAAGTCGACAGAACCCTTTGAAGTTCATCAAAAATATATCGATGTGCAATATGTTTTCAGCGGTGAAGAAGAGTTTGGTTACTTGCCACTAGCGGAGCAAACACCCTCGAAACCCTATTTTGAAAAACACGATTACGCCGAGTTTGATTACGAGGCAAACCAAGCCAATGCCTCTTATATCAAACTCAAAACAGGCATGTTTGCGTTATTTTTCCCCGGTGACATGCATATGCCCGGCACAGGCGATATCGCCACGGCTGTGCGTAAAGTCGTGATAAAAGTGAAGATCTAAACCTTAAGCCATCTTTGCCGAACCTGAGCGTTCGATTTTTAGAGAAATAGCAACTGAAGAGCGCAGTGATATGCGCTTTGGCTATTTCCGATTAAAGCCAAATATTGCTAAAATTGTCACAAATTTAAAGGAGAGTCCCTGAAATGCCCATTTACGTTGTCGGTCACAAGATCCCCGATTCAGATTCAATCTGCGGTGCTATCGCGTTAGCCTATTTAAAAAACCAAATCGGTGAAGAAGCCATTGCCGCACGTTTAGGTGAATTGTCACCCGAAACTGCTTTTATTTTGGAACGTTTCGGCTTCGAAGCACCGGAATACAAAACCAGCTACGCTGGCGAGCAAGTGTATATCGTTGACCATTCAGAACTGACTCAAGCACCGGATGATATCGCCCAAGCGACTATCGTCGGGATTGTCGATCACCACAAGCTAGGCGATCTCACCACAGATACACCGCTAGAATGCTGGATCCGCCCAGTAGGTTGCAGCAACACAGTGATCAAGATGATGTTCGACTTTTACCAAGTCGCTATCCCTAAAAATATCGCTGGCATCATGATGTGCGCCATTCTGAGCGATACCGTGATTTTCAAATCACCGACTTGCACCACTGCAGACATTCGCTGCGTTGAAGCATTAGCTGAGATCGCCGGCGTTGAAGATTTCAAAGAACTGGGCATGGAAATGTTCAAAGTGAAATCCGCCGTACAAGGCACACCAGCACGCGACTTAGTAATGCGTGACTTTAAAGACTTCAACATGAACGGTAACTTGGTCGGTATCGGCCAGTTAGAAGTGATCGACCTGTCAGTATTTGACGATATCAAGGCCGAGCTAGAAGCCGATATCAAAGCGCTCAAAGTGGAAGGTAACCGCCACAGCGTTTTATTGCTGCTGACTGACATCATGAAAGAAGGTTCAGAGTTGTTGATTGTGTCTGACGATGCGGAGCTGACCCAACGTGCCTACGGTAAAGATACCGTCGATGGCAAAGTGTGGTTAGACGGCGTATTAAGCCGTAAGAAACAAGTAGTACCACAGCTACAAGCAGCATTCGCCTAGTCGCTTTATCGTCACGACTGTAGTACAGGTATTAAGGCCGAACTGAGTTCGGCCTTTTTTATATTTCAGGTAAAAACTGCCCCCCTGCGTTACGCCTATTCACCGCCACTAACTAAAACGGGCATGAAACTTTGCTCATAAATCTATCCAACCAGAGAAGTTGGCGAGTATGATGACCCTATCGTCACATTGATTTGATCACTTTCATCTATGCCAGAAGCGCTACAACATATCATCACAGAACTCACGCCTTGGCTGCAGCAATATGGTTATGTTCTGCTATTTGTCGCGATTGCTGTCGAGGGTTTTGGCATTCCGGCGCCAGGACAATCCTTATTAATTGTCGCCAGTTTATTAGCCGCTACAGGGCAAATGTCACTGCCATTGGTATTAATCGTCGCTGCTTGCGGAGCACTCTGCGGTAACTGTTTAGGATATTTTATCGGCTGGCGCTTTGGCGACGTATTACTCAAAAAAGGGTGGATAAAGCCGCCATTGGAAAATAAAATCCACAGCGTTATCGGTCAATATGGCATTGCCGCTTTAGTGCTGAGTCGTTTTGTTGAGGGATTAAAACAATTTATGTTTATCGGCTGCGGTCTCGCTAAAATGCCACTAAAACAATTTGTGATTGGCAATGCTCTCGCCACCAGCATTTGGGTGACGCTCTTTGGATTAGGCCCAGTGTTAATCCGCGATGAAATCGCTCCCATGCTGGCGTTTTACCACCAGCATAAATACCCCACATGGGCCATGGTCAGTCTGATACTCGCCGCACTAATCACTTTTACTTGGCGCAGGTGGCAAACCAAAAATCCGCAGTAACAGCTTTAGAGTCTATTCTTCCGATTCCTTTTGGATCATCTCTATCACCTTATGAGCCTTAACAAAATGGTCTAAACGATGAGTTTGAATCCACCAAGTTGCGGCTTCCATAAGTAGCTCTGGATTATCATTTTTATTCGCAAAGAAAGCGTAAAATGAGAGGCCGACATTATCGCCTTTAGTCTCAATTTTTTTATGACAAACAGTGATGATTTTTGCTCTTAACTCAGCTCTCATATTGACTCATAAAGTTTATTCACCAGCTTATTACCTATTTTCAATGACATACAACACTAGATGTATCCCCTATCACTTACTCCGTACAGCTACCGATCACTTTATGCCTTCAGTTTCAACCTTAGGTTGAGACTCTGCGCCGTCATTTGGCTTAGCCTCAGGCTTTGATTCCGGCGCTTTAATTGGCGCGGGTGACGCCTCAGTCGCAGCAGGCTTATCTTGTTCCTGTGATACGTTTGGCTCCTGCAATGGTGCATTAACCTTAGGTGTCGGTGAACTCTGCTCTTCAGGTAAAGGCTCGACAATAATCACTGGCTCTTGTGGCACAGGCGTTTCACCTTCGGTAGATGTTGCAGCTTCTGACTCTGGCGCTAAGGTGCCGAGATCTTGGTTTGCAGGGCTTTCCACCGCATGTTTAGGTAATTGATTTCGATATAAATCAATCATACGCATCACCTCAGACAAGGCTTTACCATGCTCTGGAGTGAGAATGCCATTGTGCCCAGAGACGATTTCGTCAGACACGGCCAGTACCCATACGGCTTGCATATTGGCATCGGGGCAGGTTTGCACGGTACGACGAGCCTGCAGGCGAGCACGAATTTTCCAGCCCGATTGAGGCAGCGTCATCATACAGCCAGGGATTTGATCGTGCGCCATCAAGGCCGAAGGCATCTTCATTGGCGTGGTGCAATTGCCACCAGAGCATTTGTCAATATCGTGAGTAATAGCCCAAGAGTTCCCGACAGCGCGCTCGCCGTCCTTGATGTAATTGAAGGCTTCTTTTACTGCAAAATCCCCCTTCGATTGCAACACCACCATACTCGGTTTTTGTCTATCTAAGCTCACCAACGTATCTAATGGCTGATACTCTTTAGCAGGTACGGCGGGATTTAACAGTAAGAATAAATTAGGATTATCCTGCTGATTATCAATGGCGGCTTTGATGCGATCTTTACTCGCATGCAAAACAACAGCACCGCCAAGACTATGGCCAATCACAGTGTAACGCAGCAGTTTATGCTGTGTTACTAAGCTATCAAGCTTATCCAGCAGCTGTGATAGACCTAACTGCCCGATACGTTTAGCAACCCGTTTACGCTGTAAAATAGTAGGAAAATCTAAGGGTTCTATCCAACTTTTTGCATCATCTGAGCCATCGATCCAAAAAGGATCGTATTTATCGCCCCGCCAGCCAATATACAAACCCAACAAGTTGCGCTGGGTATCGGACGCGGCCATTTGCTGATAAAACTGCTCAAAGGCAATAAAGTTTTCATCCTTAGGCTCAGCGCTATGATGCCAGCCATGGACAAAAATCAATAATTCAGGGATCTGTGCAGGCTCTGGGTGTAAAATTCGCGTCTCTAAACCTTGCCATTGCCTTTCGTCGTGGGGCTGACCTTTATCATTAAACTCAATCACATGAAAATTTTGCTTAGCGATATCAGGGCCGGGGATGTGGTAAGCCTGATCTGGAATAAAAGGAAGTAGGACACAAAGTAATAACAACATTAAAAACAGTAACTTGTACTGAGTAAACTTTTTCAGGCTCATTTATAACAACATAATTAACGGCCAGGCTAGGCCAAAATAGACGTGCTGAAAGGGACTAACAGCAAAATTGACGAAATTATACGCTAACGCAATTAAGCCAGCTAGTGCCTAAGTTGCTTTTCATCTGAACAGCAACGCTGTTTAACGCCAAGTATCGGGAAGCGTGACTTGGCTCCATAACTCTTGGCACAGCGGCTGACTATTGTGCCAGTCGCCACCGTTAATCCATTTAACCAGCGTATCCCCCACCTTTGGATATGCGATTGGATTAGGCGATGCCGTTTTAAGCCAGCGCTTAACTATGTTCACATCGAGACTCATCATGCTATCTGCAGCCGCTAAAAGTTGTAACGCCGCCACATTCGATAACTGCTCAAACTGGCCAATCAGTGGTTTGACTAAGAGTTTTTTACCTAAGGTTAATGCTTCGCTGGCAAGCTCAAAACCCGCATTGCCTATCACACCGCCGCAGCTGGCAAGATGTTGCTTAAACCCCTCACGATTAAAACCATGCCATTTAATGTGCTCAGCAACTTGGCCTTTAGGTTGTTGGCTGTGATATACCAAAAACTGATAATCACTAAAATGAGACAGAAAATGAGCAATCATATCCGCATCTTCAAAAGGCAAATAAACTAAAATCTGATGCGTGTGTTCGAATGGGCTGGCATCCACTTCGACAAAAGGCGGCAAAATAGGGAAGCCAAAATGATGCCAATGACACCCCAGCGCCACATCCACTGGTGCAAAATAATTGAGCAGCATCTCATTAAACCAAGTGCTACCGAGTTTTGGCACCGGATGAGTTAACGCCGCCTGATGGCTAATACCAATGGATGGCACGCCTTGGCGCCGCGCAGCCCAAGCCGACACAGGTTCAAAGTCGTTGAGCACTAAATCGTAGCAACTAAGATCTAATGCTTTAATATCTTTAAATAACGACAAGGACAAATTTTGCCGGACAGTTTGTGGCACATTCACGCGCCCGGAGTGCGTCGCAAACGTCATTCCCGCTTGAACGCGATAATCGCCAAAGCACTCCATATCGAAAAACTGATCAGGCTTACGCCCCGAAAATAGAAAGTCCACTTCAATATCTTGTTTCATCAATGCTTTAGCCATGACGCGTGCACGACTTAAGTGGCCATTCCCTGTGCCTTGAACTCCGTAGAGTATTCGCATTACGTATCCTTAAACTGATGAGTGAAGGAGAATTCCCACTAATGAAATGATTAACAGGCGCATATTTGAATTAAATCACTGGAGGAACCAGCAATACCGACCCAATTCCCAATGAGGCTCCCGCCAGAATATCTAAGGGATAATGCACGCCAAGTGCAATACGTGAGCCCCCTATGCTAAAAGCCCATAAATACGCCACAGGAGCCGCCGCAGGATAAATTTGTGCCACGCTCGTTGCCATCACAAAGGCCGCAGCTGTATGACCAGACGGTAAGCTGAAACAATCCGATGGTTCAAAACCACTCTCAAATCCCACTAATGCATGGCATGGCCGTGTCCGACGAATACTATTTTTCAATAGTAAATACAGAGGTAACTCAACCAAAAAACTCGCTAACATCAAATTAAATAGAGCCTGTCCTTGAGCGTGCGTTAGCATCAAACCCACGGACAAATATAAATACACATGCCCATCGCCACTCGCTGACACCCGCTTTGCATGGGCATATAAACCATGGTGCTGGGTGAAGCTCACGATATGGCAAAACATTCGCTTATCTAAGTCTGCAACGTAACTCAACATAAAACAGGCTCCTTGCTGGCATACCAGCGAGTTTTACTGTGATGTTAATCTGTGCATTCTCTCGACGACGCTTAGAGTGCTTAGTCTGAAACCAACCGACTCACCAAGGCTCTATTCACGATTGAATTCGTTATTGACTGCTCACGGCTAATTTACTGTTTGCTAATAGTTAAACCTAAATCACATTAGCTAAAGCACTATTAGATAGCTTGAGACTAAGAAAGACCTGTGACGGCTAAGTGACATCTGCTCGAAGGTTTTATGACAAGAAGCATGGCTGAGGTTTTGATCTAGAAGGATTCTAGAGACGTTATGCTGGGGCTAAGGGATTTATTTAGAAATAGCGATAGGACTGAGACAGGATATTGTGTTGCTCTAAACGTTAATCTCAAGAGCAACACAATCCAATAAAACTTAGGCTGCGGCGGGAGTATTTGCCTTAGCACGGTAAATTTTTGTCAAATGGTAAATATTAATACAAGCAACAAACGCATTCATGCCGGCCACAGGCCAAGCAGAAATAAACACCCCATAAACCACAAACAGAGTGCATCCTACAAAATTCAACCATCGCAACCAAATGATATTCTTCATCATTAGAGAGATCGCCACCATTATAGAGGCAAAATAACCAATAATTTCAATCGTATTTACAGCTTCCATAGGCACCTCTCGAAGGCCCTCTACCGTCCATAAGCGTAACGGGGGGTCCATGCCCCTAAAGCAAATTAAGTTAAGTAAGTTAATTTAAACTTGGGATATAATACCAAAACGCGCAACAGAGTTGTAATAAAAAACCGTTATTTAATGACCAATATCAAGTTTTACCGAATAAATTCTATAGTGTGACGAAAATTTACTACAGATGTGTTAACAGCCAAGTGGCAACAATACCGTGATTGATAACACTTTTCTTTTCAATAATCCCTTTTATACTGGCGTAAACTCGCTAAACTGTACGCAACGCGGATCAATAGGAGTGTAAATATGGAATACAACACCTCAGAACTATGTGACATGTACTTAGATGTCGTAGATGTAGTCGAGCCCATGTTCAGTAACTACGGTGGTTGTAGCTCTTTTGGCGGTTCTATTAGCACCATCAAGTGCTTTGAAGACAACGGCCTAATTACCGAAGTCCTACAAGAGGATGGCCAAGGTAAAGTCTTACTCATTGATGGCGGTGGCTCATTACGCCGTGCGCTGATCGATGGTGCTATCGCTGAACTTGCGGTTAGCAACAACTGGGAAGGCATTATCGTTTACGGTTCTGTGCGCGATGTGGATGCATTGGAAGAGTTAGACATTGGTATTCAAGCCCTTGCCTCAATTCCAGTGGGTGCTGATGGCAATTCAGTGGGCGAAGTGGAAATTCCAGTCAATTTTGGCGGTGTGACTTTCTTACCCGGCGATCACATTTATGCTGATAACACAGGCGTAATTTTATCACCTGAACCACTCGACATTGAGTAATCTCACTGTTCAGTCAAGAAAGCCAGCTAAGCTGGCTTTTTTATTCACTATTTTCAGCGTTTCCCCATTGAATCCTCGCCCTACTCTGGCCACAATAGCTCGACTCTGGCCGAATAAGAATATCAATCTATGCCTGAATTTATTCCTTTTACCCATACCGATATCGCCTCACTCGTCAGCACAAGAACGGGCGAAACTAAGCTAGGCCAATGCGTCCATCTGGCCAATCACGAACACACGTTAGAGACCATACTCGCCACTGCAAAAGCCCACGGTGCAAGCTTTGCCATTATCGGCGTTGGCGAAGATATAGGCCCACGTGCCAATTTAGGCCGCGGCGGTGCAACCGATGCGTTCACAACCAGTATGCGCCAATGGCTCAATTTACAATCGAATCATTTTCTTTCTGGCGCCGAATGCCTAGTGTTAGGCCAAGTGAACACCGCCGATCTGCAGCAACAAACTACGAGCAATACTACAGATAACACTAACGTTACCCTAGATGAATTACGTGATGCGGTGGAGCAACTCGATGAGCGCGTGATCCGCATCGTCAGTGCGATTTTAAAAGCGGGTTTAGAACCCATACTCATCGGCGGCGGCCACAACAATGCCTATGGTTTGTTGATGGCAACCTACGGCCACTACCAACGCCAAGTCGCCGCGGTGAATCTCGATCCTCACTCGGATTTTCGTTTGCTTGAAGGCCGTCACAGCGGCAATGGCTTTAGTTACGCAGCCGATCGCGGCGCCTTAGGTTGCTACCATGTACTGGGTTTACACGAGTTAAAAAACAGCGAAGCAAACCTAAGCCAACTCAGCGAATTTGGGGGAACTTGGCATAGCTTGCAACAAATTTGGGTTCGCCGTGAAATCAGCCTTAGCCAAGCTTTACTTGAAATCGCCGCCAAACTTAATGACACAGGTTTACCCGTAGGATTAGAACTTGACGTCGATGCTATCGCTAAAATGCCCAGTAGCGCTTCAACCGCTGCAGGTGTGCCATTGCTCGATGCGGCGCATTATGTCAGCTATATCGCCCGCCACTGCCCATGCGCATATTTGCATTTAGCCGAGGCTGCACCAAGTTGCCACGAAGCTGGGATTGAAGCCGGATTTAGGGATGTTGGCCAAAGCCTAAGCGAGCTTATCTACGCTTATGTGCAGGCTCGTATGCAATTTTTGGCACAATGAATATCACCAGTTACACCCAACTGGGCGCTAAGCTATTCACCAAATCCTGATATTGTGGTCTAATGCCAGTCCATTTTACGTGGTCGCTAAGCACTTAATCCTACGACTGTTCAGGGGTGCCTCAAGCTAAGGCATTGCAGTTAGTTTACTAGCTCGATCACAGAGTGATAGATCAAAGATTCAGCAAATGCAGGCGATGGCTTACACTCGCAACTAATACATTGCAAAACAATAGGAACACATTGATGTCTGAGGGCGAATCTAAAAGTACCCACTTTGGTTACAAAACCGTAGAGGCCGATAAAAAGGCTGAACTCGTTGCCGGCGTGTTTCATTCTGTTGCCGCTAAGTACGACATAATGAACGATGTGATGTCCTTCGGCATTCACCGTTTTTGGAAACGTTACACCATTGAAGTCTCTGGCGCCCGCCCTGGCATGAAAGTGCTCGATTTGGCCGGCGGCACAGGCGACTTAACTGCAAAATTCTCTCACTTAGTGGGCGATAAAGGTGAAGTGGTTTTAGCTGACATTAACGATTCCATGTTAAAAGTCGGGCGCACTAAGTTGCGCGACAAGGGCATAGTCAACAATGTCAGTTATGTGCAAGCCAACGCCGAAGCACTGCCGTTTCCCGATAACCACTTCGACATCATTACCATCGCCTTTGGTCTGCGTAACGTGACCGATAAAGATGCGGCGCTGCGTTCGATGAACCGCGTGCTTAAGCCCGGTGGCAAGTTATTAGTGCTAGAGTTCTCTAAGCCTCAGCATGAAATCATGCGTAAAGTGTATGATTTATATAGCTTCAAAGTCTTACCTAAGATGGGTGAGCTCATCACTAAAGATGCCGACAGCTACGAGTATCTGGCTGAATCGATCCGCATGCACCCAGATCAAGACACATTAAAACAAATGATGGTTGATGCAGGCTTTGAACAAGTCGACTACACCAACATGACCGACGGCATTGTCGCATTGCACCGTGGTTATAAATTCTAATGATGCCGCAAGAAGTTGTGCTGCTTGCCTGCGCCGCAATTGAAACGGGTCTGAAAAAACTTCAGGCCCAAGCGGGCGACGATTATTTACGCCAGCGCCAGTTGCATGGCAAAGTGTTTCGTATCCAATTATCACAGCTCAGCTGGCCATTCTATTTAGTGTTTGCCAAAGAGATCCAAGTACTGAGCCGCTATGAAGGCGATGTTGATGTCAGTCTACATGCCGATGCGACGACGCTTTACCGCGTGTCCGAAGGCGCAAACCTGACTGAACTAATCAAGCAAGATAAACTCAAGCTTGAAGGCGATCTCAATTTATTACAAAGCTTTAGCCAATATCTACGCAGCATCGAGTTTGACTTTGCCGAGACAATATCCCGTTATTTAGGTGATGGTCCCACTCACAAACTCATCTGTTCTAGCCATCAGGTAAAAGACTTTGCACTCGAAGTATTGCGTAAAACCCGCTCCCACTTAGGACAACTCGCAGTTGAAGAGTATCGCCTCGCACCGCACCCAATTGAGTTAGTGCACTTTCGCGATCAAATGGATGATTTAGTTGCCGACACTCGCGCGATTGAACAACGGATTGCCCAATTAAGAGACCAAATTAAGCCATGACCTTTGCCAGTATCCGCCGCGGTTACCACGTCATCAAGACCTTACTTCAGTACGGGTTAGATGACGTATTGCCGCCAAAGATGACACCTTGGTACTTTAAACTCGCCCGTAACAGCCTATTCTGGATCCGCAATAAGCATAAAAATAAGCCCGGTGGCGAACGCTTAAAATTGGCGATGCAGGAACTCGGCCCCGTTTATATCAAGCTTGGACAAATGCTCTCAACCCGCCGCGATTTACTCAGCGATGAATGGGCCAGTGAATTGGCCATGCTACAGGACAAAGTGCCGCCCTTTGATGGTGCACTTGCCCGCCAAGCGATTGAAGCTGAGCTAAAAGCGCCGATTGAATCCCTATTTGATGACTTTAATGAAATACCACTGGCCTCAGCCTCTATTTCTCAGGTGCATACCGCGACCCTCAAATCTAACGGTAAAGACGTCGTACTTAAGGTGCTGCGCCCTAATGTAGAAGCTAAAATCCAGGCCGATCTGCAGTTGATGTCGCAAACTGCCAAACTGATTGAATACCTCCTCGGTGAAGGTAACCGACTGCGCCCTGCTGAAGTGATCGAAGATTACCGCGTGACCATTTTAGGCGAGTTAAACCTTAAGCTCGAAGCCTTAAACGCAGTCAAACTACGCAACAACTTCCTCAACTCAGATGCGCTCTATGTGCCTTATGTGTATGAAGAGTTTTGCTATCCACGCCTGATGGTGATGGAACGTATTTACGGTATTTCTGTCTCGGATATTGCCGCACTTAAAGCGCAAGGTACCAACTTTAAGTTATTGGCCGAGCGCGGTGTTGAACTATTTTTTACCCAAGTATTCCGCGATAACTTTTTCCATGCCGACATGCATCCGGGCAATATCTTTATTTCCCGCGATCATCCTGAGAACCCATACTACATTGGGCTCGACTGCGGCATCATGGGCACACTCAGCGAAGTCGATAAGCGCTATCTCGCCGAGAATTTCCTCGCCTTCTTTAATCGCGATTATCACAGAATCGCCCAGCTCTATATTGAGTCTGGCTGGGTATCGGAAAAAACCGATCTACAAGCTTTCGAACAGGCCATCAAAGTGGTGTGTGAACCTATGTTCAACAAGCCGCTCGACGAGATCTCCTTTGGTCATGTGTTACTGGAATTATTCCGCACTGCGCGCCACTTCGATATCGTGGTGCAACCGCAATTGGTATTGTTGGAAAAAACCTTACTCTACATCGAAGGCTTAGGCCGTCAGCTGTATCCGCAGTTGGATTTATGGCAAACCGCCAAACCCTTTTTAGAGCAGTGGATGGCCGACCAAGTCGGTCCTAAAGCTATGTTTAAAAAGGTATCCACAAAACTGCCATATTGGGCTGATAAACTACCTGAATTCCCTGAACTAATTTACGATAATCTTAAGTTAGGCAGGAAATTGCTGAGTTCTCAGCAACAAATGCTAGATAAGTATTTGAAATATCAGCAGCAGGCACACAAGAGTAACTACTTGCTTATCACTTCTGCCGTTTTATTGATCTGTGGCACGTTATTGATTAATAGAGACGCTACACTATGGACCCCTTATGTTTGTCTAATTTCAGGCATGATATTGTGGTTTGTAGGATGGCGATCTAGGCCAAAGAATCGCAAATTTTAGCTAGCACTAATTAATCAGAGGTTCATAATAGAACCGATATCAATTAAGAGGATACCTTCATGGGTGGTATTAGTATTTGGCAACTGCTTATCGTTGCGTTAATCGTTGTCTTGTTGTTTGGAACTAAGAAATTACGCTCTTTGGGTGGTGATTTAGGTGGTGCGGTTAAAGGCTTCAAAAACGCCATGTCTTCAGAAGAAGACAAGAAGGCATTAGAAGACACCGAAGCGGCTAAAACAGCGCAAACAACTCAACAGGCGACTGAAAAGAAACCTGAGTCTAACAAAGAACAGGCGTAACTCTTTATGTTTGACGGTATCGGCTTTATGGAGCTGCTGCTGATCGGTGTTTTGGGGCTAGTGGTTCTTGGCCCCGAACGTCTACCGGTTGCGGTGCGTTCGGTAACGAGTTGGATCCGTGCGATGAAACGCATGGCGAACTCGGTAAAAGAAGAACTTGAGCAGGAGCTGAAGATCGAGCAGTTGCATGCCGATCTTAAAAAAGCAGAGAGCAAAGGTTTATCTAACCTCTCACCTGAACTCAAAGAGTCTATTGAGCAACTAAAGCAAGCGGCACAGTCAGTGAACCGCCCTTATCAGGTTCAGGATCCATCAAAAGACACCCCTGCGCCTGAGAATCAAATTCACACACCTGCTCAAGTGAATCCAGTTCAAGCTAGCCAAACTAATCCAACAGCCACTGCAGAGGCGAGTCCAACATCGGCCTCTCCCGCTGCTTCAAGTGAGGCATCTCAGGGCGTGGATACCAGTTCTAACCCGAAAGCCAACGGATAATTCATGTCGCAACAGCAGCCACTTATCAGCCATTTGCTTGAACTTAGGTCCAAGCTGCTAAAATCCATTGCCAGTGTGTTATTAGTGTTCATTTGTAGTGTGTACTGGGCAAATGATATCTACCACTACATGGCAATACCTTTAATGCAGTCTTTACCTCTTGGTGGCAGCATGATTGCGACGGATGTCGCTGCACCATTTTTTGCACCTTTCAAACTAACCCTCGTTTTATCATTTTTTGTGGCAGTGCCCTACGTGTTATTTCAAATTTGGTCCTTCGTGGCACCGGGTTTATATAAACATGAAAAACGCTTAGTGATGCCACTGCTATTCAGCAGTACCTTATTGTTTTATCTCGGCATTGCATTTGCTTATTATCTTGTATTCCCTGTTGTTTTTGGTTTTTTTGCTAACAATGCGCCAGAGGGAGTTCAAGTTGCGACAGATATTACCAGTTACCTTAACTTTATTCTGAAGCTGTTCTTTGCCTTTGGTCTATCCTTTGAAATCCCCATTGCCGTTGTTTTACTCTGCTGGTCAGGTGTCACTACACCTGAAGATCTCAAGCAAAAACGTCCTTATATCATAGTGGGCGCCTTTGTCGTCGGCATGCTATTAACCCCACCAGATGTGATTTCCCAGACTATGCTTGCTGTACCAATGCTGTTATTGTTCGAAGGCGGTTTATTAGCGGCTCGTTTCTACAGCAAACCAGATGACGAGTCAGACGAAGAGACTGAACAAACAAACGACTAACGTCCTCGAAGGCGTTAGGGGAATAATATAATAAGGAACATTCTCATGCGCTTAACCCTTATCACGGCAGCGATCATGCTTGTATCTGTCCAAGCAAATGCCAGCATTGAACAACAGTTAACCCAATGTGCAGCAACCGCCGATAAACTCGACCGCTTGATTTGCTATGACAAGCTAGCAGAAAGCCTAAAAGGCATGACACCTAACACCATTAGCACTCAAGCGATACCGGCTACAGTAGCAACAGTTGCAGTCCCTACGACTGCAGCAGCGATAGTGGCAACCGCCCCCCAAGCACCAGCGGCAAAAATTGCCGATGACTTTGGGATGGAAGCCAAGCGTGTTCAAGAAAATACTGTCGATAAGATTTATTTAGAGATTCAATCTATAGCTGAAGATGCCTACGGAGACATTAAAGTGACTTTCACTAACGGTCAGGTATGGAAACAAACTGATGGCCGTAAGTACAATGTTAAGCAAGGTGAAACTGTCTATATTGAAAAAGCCGCTTTAGGTTCTTTTTTAATGGGAACCGATGATCGCAATGCCAAGGTTCGGGTAAAACGTCTAAAATAATGCCCTCATACATAGATATCGCTGTCAATTTACTTGGCAGCGCACTCGAACAAGATACTGTATCGATAATACAAGCGGCGGCGGACCAAGGGGTTTCGCCGTTAATTGTTATTGGCAGCGATTTAACTGAAAGTGCGGCAGCCATTGCTGTATGCGAGCAATATCCTAACCAACTTTACTGCACTGCTGGTGTGCATCCCCACCATGCCAGTGGTTGGCATGATGGCTCAAACGCTCGACAAGCTGAACTCTGTCACGCACCGCAAGTGGTTGCCGTTGGCGAATGTGGTTTAGACTACAATCGTGATTTCTCCCCGAGACCTATCCAGCGCCAAGCTTTTATTGCCCAACTGGCCTTAGCCGTTGAACTGCAAATGCCGGTGCTAATGCACGAACGCGATGCCCACGAAGACTTTATTGCTATCCTGCGGGAATATCGCCCACAGCTTAGTGGCGCGCTTTTGCATTGTTTCACTGGCACTCACACACAGATGGAAGCCTATATTGACCTAGATTTACACTTAGGCATAACAGGTTGGGTCTGCGATGAAAGACGCGGCCAAGAACTAGCGCAACTCGTTCCCTTTATTCCGCAGAATCGCATTTTAATCGAGACAGATAGCCCTTACCTACTCCCCCGTAGTATGCGGCCCAAGCCTAAATCGAGCAAAAACAAGCCCGAATACCTTCCTTATATCGCAAATTATATTGCAAACCTACGCGGAGAAGATGCGGATGAGTTTGCAAAACGTTGCTACCAAAATAGCTTAGCGTTTTTTAATTTGGATCGAATCCATGCTTAACAAAAACATGCCACTCATACTCTTGCTGTGGCTATGGATATACCCAACACAGGCCTTGGCAACCCTATTGAGCATTGACGAGTCAACCACGACACCTTTAAACCTTACGCCTTGGTTAATGGTCAGCCACCCTACACCAGCAAAAGAACTGGCCGAAATACAAGCTTTGCCAAAAACTGATTGGCATAACTTTACCAATAAAGACATTCAAAAACTCAGCGGCCATGATTTTTGGCTCAGTTTCAGCTTAACCAGCCCTGACGAAACACTTTCGCGCATTTTAGCGCTAGATAACCCTTTGTTAGACAAGGTAACTATCTACCATTTAGTCAATAATAAACTCATGAATACTGTGCTGATGGGTGATATATTCCCCTATGAGGATCGACCATTCTTGAGCAATATTTTCCTATATCCTTTCAAGATCAACACAGATGACTCCCATACTTTCTATCTGCATATTCAAACTGAAGGTAGTGCTGCAGTACCATTAAACCTATGGTCTTCTAATGACTTAGCTCAAATTGCCGAATCTACCGCCGTTGAGCATGGATTCCAACTTGGTGTACTTGCCGCAATTGGCATTTTTAGCCTTTTTATCGCCATAGCATCGGGCTCATTCAGCTACAGCTATTACTCTGGCTATGTCCTTAGCATGACCTTACTCGTTGCCACGATTAACGGTTTTGCCTTCCGATTCCTCTGGCCAGACTGGCCGCTATTGCAGCAAGTTATGGTGCCGTTTTTACTGCCAATCGTTATGGCATTTGCGTTAATGTTTACTGAAAAAATATTACAGCTCAAATATTTAAACCGCCGTATGTTACTCACTTGTCGCTATAGTGCTGTGTATATCCTCTGTGTTGGACTCGCCACACCATTTATCCAATATGGAACGGCGCTCTATATCGAGATCATTTCCGTTGCAGTACTCAGCCTAGTCCTGATGGTCTTTGCCATTACTCAGGCTATCAATGGCCATAAACTGGCACGTATGTACACTATTGGCTGGGTGAGTATGCTGACAGGCGCCTGCATCAGTAGCTTGCTTTATCTCAGCGTGATTGACCTCAATTTAAAACCGCAAACGCCTGTGATGCTTGGGCTGACTTTTGAAATTATCTTCATGTCTCTGGTGCTCGCCATCCGCTATAACGATGAGCGCAAAGCTAAACTACGTATCCAGCAAGAAGCCTTGAAACAAGCACAGAAAATTCGTAGTGCGCGGGAAGAAGCCCTAAAAGCGGAAGCCGAGAGCAATGAGAAACTCGAACAAATGGTACAAGAACGTACCTTAGAGCTTGAAATCACGCTCAGAGAATTGCATGAAGTAAACCAAAAACTCACTGAACAAAGCACTATCGACAGTTTAACTGGGGTCAAAAACCGCAGTGCCTTTGATAAACGTTTAATCGCTGAAAGCCGGATCAGTCGCAGGCAAGAAACTCCCATAGCACTGTTAATGCTTGATATAGATCGCTTCAAGCTGATCAACGACAGATTCGGTCATCTTGCAGGCGATCAAGCATTACGTACAATAGCTCAAACATTACAGCAGCATTTAAAACGGCCAACGGATCTAGTGTCACGTTTTGGGGGGGAGGAATTTGCTATCATCCTTCCTAATACAACTGCAGAAGGTGCTCTCCAAGTTGCTGAAACAATAAGAGACGCTGTTGCCTCTATTCATTTTGAATGGGAAGGTGAAGCGATACCTTTGACTATCAGTATCGGAGTCAGTGCCAATATAGTGACCCACGATCAACACAGTACTAAATTACTAGAACAAGCAGATAAAGCCCTCTACCAAGCCAAAAACGGTGGACGTAATCAAGTCAGCTTGTATTTGTCGGATCAAGCAAGACCAGTACCTAATTAGGAGTCAAATGTGAATATCATTACCAGTGCCTTCCCTCAGCGTAGAATGCGCCGCATGCGTAAACATGATTTTAGCCGTCGCCTCATGGCCGAAAATCATCTAACGGTCAATGACTTGATTTACCCAATGTTTGTTCTAGAAGGCACTAATCGCAGTGAAAAAATAGCCTCTATGCCCGGTGTTGAGCGCTACTCGATAGACTTGCTACTGAAAGAAGCTGAAGAACTGGTTGAGTTAGGTATCCCATTGATTGCACTTTTCCCTGTGACACCTGCAGAGAAAAAAACGTTAATG
This sequence comes from Shewanella sp. SM29, assembly GCF_025654245.1. NCBI lineage: Bacteria > Pseudomonadati > Pseudomonadota > Gammaproteobacteria > Alteromonadales > Shewanellaceae > Shewanella > Shewanella sp. SM29. The sequence continues at coordinate 1,738 of NZ_JAKKRN010000036.1, read as the reverse complement.
GCAGAAGAAGCCTATAACGCTGATGCCCTAGTGCAACGTGCGGTGCGCGAGCTCAAAAAAGCCTTTCCACAGCTCGGAATCATGACTGACGTGGCACTAGATCCTTTCACCACTCACGGTCAAGACGGCATCATAGACGAAACAGGTTATATCCTTAACGATATCACCACCGAGATTTTAGTGAAGCAAGCACTGTCACACGCCGATGCTGGAGCAGACATCATTGCACCATCGGACATGATGGATGGCCGTATTGGCGCGATTCGCCAAGCATTAGAAGCGGCAGGGCACGTCAACACCCAAATAATGGCTTACTCGGCAAAATACTCTTCAAACTACTACGGTCCATTCCGTGATGCCGTAGGGTCAGCGGGTAACCTCAAAGGTGGAAATAAGCATAGCTATCAAATGGATCCAGCGAACAGTGACGAAGCTTTGCATGAAGTCGCACTCGATATCCAAGAAGGAGCCGATATGGTGATGGTTAAGCCAGGTATGCCGTATTTAGATATAGTGCATCGCGTTAAAACTGAACTTGCAGTACCAACATTCGCCTATCAAGTCAGTGGTGAATACGCCATGCATATGGCTGCAATCCAAAATGGATGGTTAGCAGAAAAAGCCATCGTCATGGAATCCCTACTCTGCTTTAAACGCGCAGGCGCAGACGGTATTTTAACTTACTTCGCTAAACGTGCTGCCCAGTGGCTTAAAGAAGCTTAAGCAACCTAATGCGAAACTAATGCGAAACTAATGCAAAAGTACCACCTCAAAGCAGCCTTCTGGCTGCTTTTTTTTATCGATTAATAGTGAAAAATCTGGAAGCAAAGCTTGTGTATTGAGGGGAAGAAAAAACTCGCCAACAAAGCTAATAGCAATACTTACAGTCGGCAGCATTGCTATTAGTGCAAAGAATGTTCAGATTACAGACGCAAAAAAGCCAGCTTATTCAGCTGGCTTGGTTACATCTCAATGAGATAATTAGGCGCTTGGCGATGACCTACTCTCACATGGGGAGACCCCACACTACCATCGGCGCGTTTGCGTTTCACTTCTGAGTTCGGGATGGGATCAGGTGGTTCCACAATGCTATTGTCACCAAGCAAATTCTTTATTCTAGGATTAAACACTAGATTGTAATGGTGCTGATACCCAGAATCGAACTGGGGACCTCATCCTTACCAAGGATGCGCTCTACCGACTGAGCCATATCAGCAATTCTATACTAATCAATTAAGATTATTTAAATTAGGCGCTTGGCGATGACCTACTCTCACATGGGGAGACCCCACACTACCATCGGCGCGTTTGCGTTTCACTTCTGAGTTCGGGATGGGATCAGGTGGTTCCACAAGGCTATTGTCACCAAGCAAATTCTGTTTATTACCGTGTCCATCKCTGGACCACGTTAATAATAATTCGGAAAGCTGATTTGCTTTGTTTGAGTTCAMACTTYATCAAGTGTMGATATTCTGTCTAAGGTCCGTAAAACCCATCTGGGTTGTATGGTTAAGCCTCTCGAGTCATTAGTACATGTTAGCTCAACGCCTCACAACGCTTACACACCATGCCTATCAACGTCCTAGTCTCGAACGGCTCTTTAGAGGAATTAAATTCCTAGGGATGACTCATCTTAGGGCTCGCTTCCCGCTTAGATGCTTTCAGCGGTTATCGATTCCGAACGTAGCTACCGGGCAATGCCATTGGCATGACAACCCGAACACCAGCGGTTCGTTCG